>NZ_JBYSZY010000003.1:0-203607 GCF_058787635.1 Variovorax sp. FW305-3-2-15-B-LB1
TGAAGCCTTCAGGCTCACAAAGCGGGTGGGTCAGTATTCAATGGAAATCTCGGGTCAGAGATCGATGGAATCCAACAATGTCAACACAGGTCGACCCGAGCCCAATGCCCTTCCGGCCTTCGCACTTCGCCCAGCCCTTCATTTCAGGCCTGGGCGAAGTTGCCCTGAGCCGAATCAGCTCAGCGTGCTCCCATCCGGCAGCTTCGCAATCACCTTGATCTCGAACTGAAAGCCATACAGCCACGTCACGCCGATCCCGGTCAGCGTCGGGTGCGGCGCTTCGCCCCAGTACTCGGGCACCAGCTTCCAGATCGTTTCGAAGTTCGATTCCGGATCGACGATGAAGACCGTCACGTCGACCACGTCGTCGAAGGTGCAGCCCGCGGCTTTCAGGATGGCGTTCAGGTTGTCGAACGCGCGCCGCACCTGCGCCTCCAGTTCAGGCTCCGGCGAACCGTCTTCGCGGCTGCCGACCTGCCCCGACACGAACAGGAAGCCGTTGGAGCGAACGGCCGGCGAATAGCGGTTGCGTTCGTAGAGCGCCTGGCGCCCAGGTGGAAAAACGACGTCGCGTGAGGCCATGGGGTGCTTTCTTTCTGCGGTGAGTGAGGACGACGCAGGGACTTTAGGAAGCCACGCGCCATCGATAAACGGGCAAAGCCAACAATCACTGTTTGCAGATCCCAAACAATCACGGCACACGCTGCACAGGAGCCTTTCCATGGACCGTTTCGATGCAATGCAGGCCTTCACCCGCGTGGTGGAAGCCGGCAGCTTCACCAAGGCCGCCGACACGCTGCACATGAGCAAGACCAGCGTGACCCAGCTCGTGCAGCAGTTGGAGGCGCGGCTGCGTGTGAAGCTGCTCCATCGCACGACGCGCAAGGTGAACGTCACGGCCGATGGCGCGGCGTACTACGAGCGTGCGGTGCGGCTGCTGGCCGACCTGGACGACGCCGAAACCAGCCTGTCGGGCGCGGCCGCCCTGCCCCGCGGCCGCCTTCGCGTGGACGTGCCCAGCCCGCTGGCCCGCATGATCCTGGTGCCCGCGCTGCCGACCTTTCATGCGCGCTACCCCGACATTCAGCTCGACATGGGCGTGAGCGACCGCATGGTCGATGTGATCGGCGAGAACGTCGATTGCGTCGTGCGCGGCGGCGAGCTCACAGACCCCTCGCTCATGGCCCGCCGCGTGGGCGACCTGGAGCTCGGGGTTTATGCGGCGCCGAGTTACCTCGAACTGGCAGGCACGCCCGCGCACCCGCGCGAGCTGGAAGACACGCACCACCGCATCGTCGGCTTCCTGTGGTCGCGCCACGGCAAGACCTTTCCGTACGCCATGCGCCGGGGCGGCGAGCGCGTCGACGTGCAGGGCCGCTACGTGCTTTCGGTCGACGATGGCAACGCCTACCTCACGGCCGGGCTGGCGGGCCTGGGCATCCTCTGGCTGCCGGACTACATGGCCGCGCCGCACCGGGCGCGCGGCGAACTGGTGCCGCTGTTCGAAGACTGGCAGCTCGATCCGATGCCGCTGTACGTGGCGTTCGCGCCGAACCGGCATGTGAGCGCCAAGCTGCGCGCGTTCATCGAGTGGGTCGCCGGGCTGATGGCGCAGCATGCGCCGGTCATCGTTCGCCCGGGTCCGTCGGATTCACTCTGACGCAGCCTCTGCTTCCTGCAACGCGCGCCACATCACCTTGCCGCTGCCGCTCTTGGGCAGCGCGTCGACGAACTGCACCACGCGCGGCGCCTTGTACGCCGCCATGTTCGCGGCGCACCAGTCGATGATGTCCTGCGCGCTCACCGGCGCTTGCGCAGGCTTGAGCACCACCAGCGCCTTGACCGATTCGCCGCGGTAGGCGTTGCGGGTCGCGATCACGCAGGCCTCCTGGATGGCCGGGTGGCGGAACATCAGCGCTTCCACCTCAGCCGGCCAGACCTTGAAGCCGCTCGCGTTGATCATCCGCTTGAGCCGGTCGGTGACGAAGAAGTAGCCCTCCCCGTCCACATGCCCCATGTCGCCGGAGCGGAAGAAGCGCTTGCCGTCGATCTCGACGAAGGCGGCCTCGGTGTCCGCCGGGCGTTTCCAGTAGCCCGCGAAGACCTGCGGCCCGTGGATCACGATCTCGCCCTGCGCTCCCGGCGCGACCTCGCGGCCCGTGTCGGGGTCGATCACGCGCGCGTCGGTGCTCATGAACGGGATGCCCAGGCACTGCAGCTTCGGCGCGTCGGGCGGGTTGTAGTGCGAGGGCGCGGCAGTTTCCGTGAGGCCGTAGGCCTCGACATAGCGCAGGCCGTACTGCTCGAACAGCCGCTGCGCCACCGCCTGCGGCATTGCCGCCCCGCCGCCGCCGATGGCGACCAGGCTCGACAGGTCGAAGCGCGCCACGTTCGGACTGGCCAAGAGGTCGATGACCATGGTCGGGATGTTGGCCCAGTGCGTGACCTGGTGCGTGGCGATCAGCCGGCCGGCCAGTTCGCGGTCCCAGCGCGGCATCAGCACGGCCGTGGCGCCCACCTGCATCGCCGCGTGCATGACGCCGACCATGCCGGTGATGTGGAACATCGGCACGGCCACGAGGTGGATGCTCTGCGGCGTCACGTTGCCCCAGGCGTTGATGGCCATCGCGTTGTGCATCGCGTTCGCGTGGCTGAGCATGCAGCCCTTGGGCTGGCCGGTCGTGCCGCTGGTGTAAGGCAACAGGGCCAGTGCGTCCGCATCGGCGCTGGCCACGGGCGGCGCGGCTTCGCAGGCCAGGCAGTCGGACCACGCATGCACCGCGCCACCGGCCAGCGTCGGCAGTTCGCGGCGCGGCAACAGCCATGGTGCCCAGGCTGCCGGCATGTCCTGCTCCGACAGCGCGGCCGGGTCGAAGGCATCGGTGAACTGCGTCACGACGAGGTGGCGCAACTGCTGTGCCTGCGGCAAGGCATCGCTGGCTTTCGCGAGTTCGACCGCGAGGTCCGCCGTCGCAATCGCCACCTGCGCATCGGGATCGACGATGAAATGCTTGAGCTCCTCGGCGTGGTTCATCGGGTTGACCGGCACCACCACGGCATCGGCGCGCAGGATCGCGAAATGCGCGATCACCAGTTGCGGGCAGTTCTGCATCACCAGCAGCACGCGGTCGCCGGAGCGCACGCCCAGCGGATGCAGGCCGGCCGACAGGCGCCCGACGGCGGCCCACAGCTGCGCATAGCTCATCGTGCGGCCCATGAAGATGAGCGCCGCCTTGTCGGGAAAGCGACGGGCATTGACCGCAAGGTTGTCCCACAGCGGCGTGCGCGCCGCGTGCAAGGTGCGAGGCAGGCGTCGGGGCCAGAACGTGTGATGCGGGCGGGTGTGCATGGCGTGCTCCTGATGGGTGATAACCGTCGGTCGATGGGGCGTGGCTGCGCCCTGCCCGCTTCCGGCGTGCCGGAGGCGGGAGCGATGTTCGAGAACGAGACGGCTACGGCTGGCCGGGCGCGATGCCCGCGCGCGCAAAGGCGGCCTGCGACTGGGCACCGTTCATGTAGACGTCCTTGCGCGTCACCTCGCCGGCGTCGTTGACGTCGACCACGTCGAGCATCTCGACGCGCGCGGTGAAGGGCTGCCCTGCCGTGTCCTTCAGCGGCAGCACCATCACCCACTCCAGCACCCAGTGCCGCGCGCCGAACAGGCTGCGCCGCAGCTCGAAACTGAAGGGATAGCGGGCGAACACGCCGACGCAGTACTGGCGCAGCGCCTCGCGCCCGCGCACCGGCGCGGAACCGTCGTGCAGCCAGTAGGTCGTGTCTTCGGAATGCAGCGACGCGATGCGGTCGGGGTCGCGTGTTTCCCATCCGACGTGGTAGCGCGCGAACAACGCTTCGGTCCCCAGGGCGGGGTCGGCGGGATCGGTCTTGCCAGGAAACGCCATGTCTGTCTCCATCGGATGCGATGGAGAAAATTTACCGACTCAAAGTCGGTTTGTCAATCCGGGTAGGAATCCGACCCGTGTTGCTGCAGCCCGCACAGCATGGTCTCGAGCAACCGGCAGTGCAGCTGCACGGCGGCCACCGGGTCTTGCGCCGCCCCACAGGCCAGTGCGGCTTCGGCCACCGCGCCGGCGATGAGCCGCGTGGCGGCCTCGATCTCTTCGGGTGGCGTGCCCGCCGGCATGATGGCCACCAGCCCGGTGCGGATCGAGTCCATGAAGTGGCGATCGTCGATGCCGCGCCAGCGCTCCCAGCCGAGCACCACGGGCCCGTCGACCAGGATCAGCTGGCGCAGGCCTTCCTGCGTGGCCGCTTCGAGGTAGATGCGCAGGTTGGTCGCGATGGTGTGGGGCGAGCGATGCCCTTCGATGCGCTGGATGCGCGTGCCGAGTTCCGCCGCCAGCTCAGCCTGCACCGCATCGAGCACCGCCTCGAAGACGTCGTGCTTGGCGCGAAAGTGGTGATACAGGCCGCCCTTGGCGATCCCCGCGCCGGCCGCGATGTCGTCGATGCTGACGGCCGCGAACCCCCGCTCGATGAACAGCTGTCGCGCCGAGGCGAGGATGGCCCCGACGGTGGTTGCGCTGCGCTTGGCCTGCTGGACCATGTGCGTCTTTCTCCTCGATGGCTGCTGCGCCACGTGAACACGCGGGCAGTATGGCATGCAGCATCGGCCCGGCAGGCTCGGGCGCAGCGCTGTCTCCGGCTCAACCCGCCGGCTGCGCCACCTTGCTCCACGCCTCGTACAAGTCCTCATCGGCCTCATCGCGCACCGGCAGCGAATGCAGCTTCATCTCGCGCTGCTCCAGCGGCCGGGCGATCTCGACGTAGCCGCGCGCGGCCGACAGGTCGAAGGGCTCGCCGTCTTCGTTCGAGTAGGCGTAGAAGACCTCCTTCACGCCCGACAGGTACATCGCCGTCAGGCACATCGAGCACGGGTAGCCGCTGGCGTACACGGTGCAGCCCGACAGGTCGGTGCTCTTCAGGGCTTTGGCCGCAGCGCGCACGGCCTGCATCTCGGCGTGGGCCGAGGGGTCGCACAGGGCGTCCACTTCGTTGACGGCGGTGGCGATGACCTTGCCGTCGCGCGCGATCACGGCGCCGAAGGGCCAGGTCTTGCGCTCGCGGATGTTGCCCATGGCGAGGCGGATGGAGTCGAGCAGGTACGCGCCTGCGTGGGGGTCATGGGATGTGGTCATTCAGGAAAAGCTCCCGCGGTCAGCTGCCGCGATAGGTGGAAAAAAACCAGGGGGCGCACAGCATCGGCACGTGGTAGTGCTGCGCGGCGTCGGCGATGGCGAAGCGCACGGGCACCACGTCGGACAGCGCATCGGCCGCCTTGAAGTGGTCCCCGACGTGGAACTGCAGTTCGAACTGTCCGGTGCGCGCCGAGGCGGCGGCCAGCATGGGCGCGTCGGTGCGGCCGTCGGCGTTGGTGCGCGTGCTGTTCAGGCGCGTCGGCGGCGTGGTCGCCACGTCGTAGAGGTCGACCTTCAACCCGACGAGCGGGCGGCCGGTGGTGATGTCGAGCACGTGGGTGGTGATGCCGGTCATGAGAACAAAACTCCTTGCGGACGAAGGGAACGAACGGGGCCTGCTTGGTCAGCTGCCGCGCGAGTAGGTGTAGCTCCACGGGCCGAACTGGATCGGCAGGTGGATGCGCTCGGCCACGTTGGCCACGCGGATGCGCACCGGCAGCTTCGACAGGAACGGCGGCGTGGGCAGGCGCGACTGCTTGCGCGCAAAGTACTCGTCCACGTGCAGCAGCAGCTCGTAGTCGCCGGCGCGGTAGCTGTCGCCGATCAAGAGCGGCTCGTCGGCGCGACCGTTGCCGTTCATGGTCACGGTGCGCAGCAGCTTGAAGCCGTCGCCCTCGCGCACCGAGAGATCGATGCGCAGGCCGGTCGCCGCGGCGCCGTGGAAGGTGTCGAGCGCATGCACGGTCAGGCGCGGGCTCACGCCGTGCAGCACGATCGGGCCGCTGGCCTGGGCCGGGCCGGCGGGTGCGGCCGTTTGCGCAACAGCACCGTGCGGCGCCAGGGCTGCAGCGCCGAGCGCGAG
This sequence comes from Variovorax sp. FW305-3-2-15-B-LB1, assembly GCF_058787635.1. Taxonomy (NCBI): domain Bacteria; kingdom Pseudomonadati; phylum Pseudomonadota; class Betaproteobacteria; order Burkholderiales; family Comamonadaceae; genus Variovorax; species Variovorax sp. FW305-3-2-15-B-LB1. The sequence goes on from NZ_JBYSZY010000003.1 coordinate 6,022, forward strand.
GCCCGACAGCGCGAAGCGACGGCGTGCGGGCAGGGAAATTTCTTTCTCAGGCATGGACCGCTCCTTGGGAGATGGACGCACCCAGCAGCGTGTCGATGCGACCGCGGGTGATGAGGCCGATCTGCGCCAGCGCCGCGCGGCGCTCGGCTTCGGTGGACTCGGCGGCGCGGCTGCGCAGCGCCTCGAAGATCTGGCCCTTGGTGCTGCGCCGCACCGCGATGATGAAAGGAAAGCCGTGCCGCTCGCGGTACACGCGGTTCAGCCGCTGGATCTCGGCCATCTCTTCGCGGCTCAGGGCATTCAGGCCTGCACTGCCCTGCTCGCCGACAGACTCGGCGGTCATCGTGCCGGACTGGGCTTCGCGGCCCGCCAGCTCGGGGTGGCCGCAGAGGAACGCCAGCTGCTGGGCGTCGGGTGCGCGGCGCACCACGTCGAGCATGGCTTCGTGCAACGCGTCGATGGTGGCGAAGGGCCGCAGCGACCAGGCCGAGCGCGCGACCCAGGGCGAGTTCTCGAAAGTCGGCCCGAGTGCGGCGACGAACGCGTCGCAGTCCATGGCGTTGAGCGCCTGGAGATCGAAACGATGGGCGTGGGAAGGCATGGAGAGCATCTCCTTTGTATTCAGACAGGCGGACGAAGGGGTGAAAGGAATCAGCGCGCGGGCGTCTTGTGCAGGCGCGGCACGAACAGCAGGATCAGCAAGGTGGCGCAGATCTCGACCGCCGCGACCACATACAGGCCCGGCGCCAGGCTGCCGGTGGCGGTCTTGATGAGGCCCAGCATCCACGGCGCGCCGAAGCCCGCGAGGTTGGCGATCGAGTTGATCAGCGCCACGCCGCCGGCGGCTGCGGTGCCGGCCAGGAAGCGGTTGGGCATCTGCCAGAACACGGGGATGGCGCTCATGGTGCCGACGATGGCCAGCGTGAGACCGGCCAGCACCAGGGCCGGGCTCTGGCGCAGGAACAGCGCCACCACCAGCAAGGCACCCGAACCCAGCGCCGCGGCCAGCGCGCAGTGGTAGCGCGACTCCTGGTGGCGGTCGGAGTGGAAGCCGTTCCAGATCATCCCGGCCGCGCCGCACAGGTAGGCGCCGGCCATGATCCAGCCCACGGTCAGCGGGTTGGTGAAGCCGATCTCTTTCACCAGCGTCGGGCCGTAGAAGGTGAGCGACGAGTTCGCCGCAATGATGCAGAAGAAGATCAGGATCAGCAGCCAGAACTTGCCGTTCTTCAGCGAGGCCAGCATGCTGTGCTCGCGGTGGCCCAGCGTCTTGCGGTCGCGTTCCAGGTCGTCGTGCACCAGCTGGCGTTCACGCGCCGTGAGCCAGTGGGCCTGCTCGGGCCGGTCGGTCAGGTAGAAGTAGGTGGCGATGCCGGCCAGCACCGAGGGAATGCCCTCGAGCAGCAGCACCCACTGCCAGCCGGCCCAGCCGTTCACGCCATGCATGTTGTTCATGATGGTGCCGGCCAGCGGCCCGCCGATCACGCCCGCGAAGGCCGAGGCCGACATGAACATGCCGAAGGCCTTGGCGCGCCGGCTGTCGGGGAACCAGTAGGTCAGGTACAGGATGATGCCGGGGTAGAAGCCCGCCTCGAACACGCCCAGCAGGAAGCGCAGCAGGTAGAACATCTCGGTGCTCTTCACGAACATCGTGGCGATCGAGGTCAGGCCCCAGCCGATCGTGATGCGCATGATGGTCTTCTTGGCGCCGATCTTCTGCAGCAGCAGGTTGCTGGGCACCTCGAAGAAGAAGTAGCCCAGGAAGAAGATCCCCGCGCCCAGCCCGTAGGCCGCCTCGCTCCACTTCAGGTCGTCCAGCATCGTCAGCTTGATGAAGCCGATGTTGACCCGGTCGATCCAGGCCAGCACCCACAGCAGCATCAGGAAGGGAATCAGGCGAAAGATGATCTTGCGGTAGATGCCGTCCAGTTCCGCCGTGGCGGTGTGTTCCCGGACTGGCGCCATCGTGGCGTCCATGCTCATGGTTGTCTCCATTTCTAGGTGTGGACGGGACGCGCCGCCTGGGACCTTCTGTGGGTCCGCTTGCGGCTGCCGTTCCCGCTGGTGGCGAACTGTAGGCAGATATCGCGGCCCCGGATCACGCTCTCTAGAATGTGCGGCATAACGGTTTGCCATGATGGTCTTGCCGCCGGCAACGCCCTCAGAGGCCCTTTTCTCCGCCATGTCACGCTCCCACGCTCCCGTCGACACCTACCTGCTGCGCGTGCTGGTCGCCCTGGTGGCCGAACGCAGCGTCTCCCGGGTGGCGGTGCGAATGAACCAGACCCAGCCCGCCATCAGCACCGCCCTGCGCCGGCTGCGCGAGGTGTTCGCCGACCCCATCCTGGTGCGCGAGCGCAGCGGCATGGTGCCGACCGAGCGGGCGCTGCAGCTGCGCGACCGCGCACGCGGCGCGCTGCTCGAAATCGACCGCATGCTCTCGGGCCCCGAGCAGTTCGAGCCTGCTTCGAGCGCGATGACCTTCCACCTCGCGCTGCCCGACTACCTGGCGATGAGCTTCCTGGCCGACGTGACGACGCGGTTTCGCGCCGAGGCGCCGCATGCGCGGCTGGTGGTGCACCCGCTGAGCGTCACCTACGACTACGAGCGCGCGCTGGCGCAGGGCGAGCTCGACATCGTCATCGGCAACTGGCCGCAGCCGCCCGACCGGCTGCACCTGTCGCTGCTGCTCGAGGACGACCTGATGTGCCTCATGGGCAAGAACAACCCGCTGGCCGCCAAGGGCGCGATGACGATGGAGCGCTACATCGCCGCGCGCCACGTGGTGCCCACGCCGTATGCGGCGTCGCAGCGCGGCGTGGTCGAGACGCACCTGGCCACCTTGCGCCAGACGCGCGAGGCCTGCATTGCCGTGCCCTACTTCACCGTGGCGCCGCACCTGCTGGTGGGCACCGACCTGGTCTTCACCACCGCGCGCCATTTCGCGATGCAGTTCGTGCACACGCTGCCGCTGGTGGCGGTGCCCGCGCCGCAGGGCTTTCCGCGCATGCGCTTCTACCAGCTGTGGCACGACCGCTCGCAGCACGAGCCGGCGCACCGCTGGCTGCGCGGCATCCTGGCGGCGGTGGCGTCGGGGCTGGCGCGGCCCGATGCGGCGGAAGTTACCGCACCCGCAAGCGCCTAGGCTGACTGCCTTTCGCTCAGGCGGCCGAACCCGGCGCAGCGGCTGCGCTCCCCCACGCGCGTTCCCCTGCCCTTCGGACGGGTTCCCGCTGCCGGCGCCTGTTCTCTTCCGGCGCGCTGGCCGTGGTGCTCAGCCGGTAGCCCTGCCCCGGAACGGCCTGCAGCTCCAGCCCATGGCGTCCGGCGCCAAGGCCGAGCTTGCGGCGCAGGCCGCACACGTTCGTGGAGAGCACCCCGGAGCCGCTGCGATGGCCGCTGTCCCAGACCAGCGCGCGCAGCGCGTGGTGGGTCAGGACCTGATCGACGTTCCTGAACAGCACGATGGCCAGGTCGAACTCATTGGGCGTCAATTCGACCCGGATGCCGGCCACCTGCGCGCTGTCCGCGGACAGGTCGAAGCGGAACGCACCCCATTCGACGAACTGGCCCGCCACCCGTGCCCGGTGCCACTGCAGGAAGCACCGCATCAGGAGGTACGCCTCTTCGAACGAAGACGGTGTCACCTCCACGTGGTCGGATTCGCGCGCATGCAGGACCGCCAGCTCGCGCAGACCGCGCTTGCCGCCGCTCAGGACCAGGGGGCACTCCGGGCCCACCTGTTCCCGCACCTGGGCGATCAGTGCGCCCGCGGCGCCGGCGTCCACCGGGCAGGCCACGACCACGGCGTCGAAGCGAAGGTGGAGGTAGCGGCACGCCTGCATCAACTCCAGTGCGCTGGTGAAGACCAGCGGCCAATGGCCGAGCCTGCGGATGGCCCGCCCCATCTGCTGTCGGGGCCGGAGTTCCGGGTCGATCACCGCAATGGTGGCGCACACGGGCTCATCCCACAGGATGGGCAGCCGCAGCGTGGAGGGAATGGCGGTGTGGACTGTGCAATGGCTCTGCTTCAAGGGTCGCTCCAGAGGTAGATGGATCGGATGTCGAATCGCCTTGTGGGCGAACCGAATGGGTGGCCTGTGCGCCGGATGACGGGCTAACGGCTCAGAACTTCGAAACGCCCCGCGCCTTCCCAGGTGCTTTCGGCCGCGACGCGCGTGGCAGCGGTTCCCACGAAGGGCTCGATCTCGAGCTGGACCGTCAGGCGTTGGCCCTGGGCCAGGCCTCCGCCGTCCATGGGCGACAACCGGTCGCCGGGCCGAAGGAGCGATGAAGGGGTCTGGCCTGGTGCGTCCGCCTGCGATGCGGCCAGGCGAACCGGCTTGCCATCGAGCTGCGCCTGCACGATCCGCAGGGTGAAGCGACCGTTCCCGGCGAACCGGAACCCCGTGTCGTCCGCCGCCGCGCCCTGGAACGACAGCGCCATCGCCGTGCGTTCGGCGCACACCGCCGTGAGCGTCACGAGGCGCTTGCCCAGCGAGGCGCGGGCGGGGTCGGGCTGGCGCTCCAGCAGCTGTGCGCGGGTCATCCGTCCGTAGTCGACGAGCGACTCGCTCAGTTGCGTGTCGCAGCGTGCCGAGGCTTGTGCATGCGCCGGTGTGGCTGCCAGCGCGACAAGTGCCATGCCGAACGTCGCGCCCATTCGGCGCAGGCTTTTCATCGTGATCATTGGTGTGCTCCCATGGCCGTGCAGGTGGCATCGGCCGATTCAAAGTAGGCGGAGGCGTCTGGCTTTTCCGGCAGCGAAAACGCGAGCCTGCAGCTGTCGCCGTTCGACAGCGTGACCCGCAGGTCCGCGCCGTCCCGCACGTCGGGCAGAAAGACCTGCCCGCCGTCGACGACCGAGGTGACGTACTGGTTGTCGCCATCGACCACCGCCCCACCCTTCTCGAGCGCCTGCCCCGCGGGACCGACGGCTTTCAGCAGCACCCGGCGGGCGTTAACCACGCCGAAGCGGATGTAGTTCACCGATCCGCGGCCCGCATCGAGCTCCTGGTAGCCGTTCACCAAGTCGACGTTGCGAGGCAGCGATCGGGTCGCGACCTCCAGCCGGCTCGTGTGGTACGGGAACAGCTGCGGGGCCACCGCGCGACCCCACGCATCGGTCCATACCGGGCCTTGCGGCGTGCCGATCCGGACGCCGGACACGCCCCCCACCGAGACGATGCCGAAGGTGTCCTGCACGGGGTACGGCGAGAACGTGACGCCGTCCTTGTGGGCGACGATGCCGCCTTGCAGTTGCCCGCTGTAGGTGGTGCTCGATCCGTTGCGCGAGAAGCCCACGTTGACCTGCGTGTAGCGCGGCAGCAGGCTCAGGCGCCCTGCGAAGTCGTTGCGCCCGTCGCGGCTGTCCCGCTCGGCCGAGACCTGGTAGCTCGTGGTGTCGTTGATGCGCTCGTTGAGCGTGACGCCGGCGCGGGTCCGGTCGTCGTAGCGGTTGACGTACGTCTTCACCGTCTTCGAGCCCAGCGGAATGCTCACGGTGACATAGGCCGCATGCCGGTTGTCGAAGCGCCCGAGGTCGCCCGTGCTGCGTTCCACGTTGAGCGACACCGTGGCGTGCGCGAACGACTTCACCCACGAGCCGATCACGCGCTGGATGTGGCGTCCGTCGAAGGTCGAGGAGGCCGAATAGGCCAGCCGGAAACCGCCAAGGCTCGCGTGGGTCCAGCCGACCGAGCCCGTGTACTGGCCCTTGTAGCGCTGGCGCGTCCAGGCGGTGTCGAACAGGTCCGGGTTCACCGTGTCCGCCAGATCGCGAAAGCCCCGGGTCTGTTGCGTGGCGCTCATCGACGCGGACAAGGCGGGCGAGATCACGCTGCTCAGCGACGCGTTGACCTGCGTGCCGCGCACGCCCTCCCCTGTTGCGTTGGACGCGGCCTGTCGAAACCCCGCCATCGTGCCCGGCACCACCATGCGATTCACGGCCCATGCGGCGGCCTGGTAGCGCGTGGCCGCCATGGCGCCCGCCGTCAGGTGCGTGCGCTTGTCCAGGGCCCAGGTGCCGGTGCCTGTCGCCACCCAGGGCTTGTCCTGCCGGTCGCCGTGGCCATACGGGCGGTAGCGGCCGACCGCGAACGAGTAGCCCGCCGTCGTGCGAAGCGCGGTCGCGCCCAGGGCGGCGGCGGGCACGGTGAACGGCCGGCGCGAGCCGTCGGCCTCGATGACCGTGACTTCCAGGTCGCTCGCGCCGCTGAGCAGCGGCAGGCCTGTCAGCGAAAACGGCCCCGGTGGGACGACCGTCGAGTAGATGAGCGCGTGGTTCTGCCGCACCTCGACGCGGGCCTGCGTGTGGGCGATGCCTTCGACCACGGCGCCGTTGTCGCGTGCGTCCGCGCGCAGGGCCTCCTCCGGGACGATCTGCACGCCCAGGATCGGATCGCCCGGGAAGATCGAGCTGGCGATGGTGATCTGGCCGCCCTGCACCGTGGCGCCCAGGCCGGTCAGCGTCTTCTGGCCGTAGGCATACAGGTGCTGGAGCTTCTCCTTGCCGTTGTTCGAGGTGTAGCTCTGGCGGCTGCGGAAGATCCAGTCGCCGACGTTCAGGCCGGCCTCGGTCCCCAGCGAATGGAAGCTGCTGGTGCCGCCGGCATGGCGGCTGTCCATCGTCAGCAGGTCGTAGTTCAGCAGGCCGGCGACGCCGCCGCTGCTGAAGGTGTCGGCCCGCTCGCGGGCCCGGAACGCATCGGTCGGCACGATGAGGCGGACCTCGTCCCTGCCGGGGCGCAGCTCGACGATCGTGCTGGGGAACTGGCGCTGGAATTCATCGCAGGCCGTGGCGCCCGCAGCTGCGTCTCCCGCCCCGCGGCCCGTGACGAGGCCGGCCTTGTCCCGCAGCGTCTCGTCGAAGCACAGGCGGCCGTCCCCATCGAAGGTGGCGGGCACCAGCCCGCGCCGCTCGCCGTTGACGAACAGCGTCACCACGCTCGTTCCGGCGCGAAAGCGGGCTTCGTGCCGGAAGTAGTCCGCCAGCTTCGGATCGATGCCGCGCTGCCTGAGCACGTCCAGGTCGAAGCCGGCGCCCTGCTTTTCCTTGATGAACTGCTCGATGACGTCGGCGCGATCCTCGCCGGCCAGGGCAAAGGCCGACGGAGAGGCCAACAGCACGCAGAGCATCGCCGGCAGGCCGGCCGAAGTGCCTTTCGCGCGCTCGCCCGTGACGGCCGCCGGGACCACGGTGCGCAAGGACGACTGCCCAGCCATCGTCAGTGCGCCGCGAGCCTGACGTCGTAGCTGGCCACGGTGAAGCCGTACACCGTCGCAGGCACCATCCGCACCGTGGCGGCCCCCTTCGCAGCGGCCGGCAGGGGCACTTCCACCGTCTCGCCGGGCAGCACATGGGGGCGCGGCAAGTCGACCGTCGCGGTCGACGGGAGCAACTGGACCGCGGTGGCCAGGCGCACCACATACGGGCTGTCGTTCACCACGCGCAGCGTGCCGGTCCCGACCGACCACTTCAGTCGCTTCCATGGCTGGTCGTCCTTCGCCAGGCCCTTGGGGTGGATCAGCACCGGCAGGTTCTGGCGCACGTTCATGGTCACGCGCAGGCCCGGTTCCGTGTTCTTCGGCGGGATGCCTTCGAAGATGACGCGCCGCAGGCGCTGCGTCTTCAGCGGCTCCTTGGTCTGCAGCAGAAAACGCACCAGCTGTGTCTCACCCGGCTCGACCCGGGCGACCGGCGGGGTCACGATCAGCAGGGTGTCATCGTCCCCGGGAATGCCCGTCAGCGACGTGAACATGAGCGCCGGCTTGGTGTCCGTGTTCTTGACGTTGATGCTGGCCTCGCCATCGCTCTCGTTGACGATGACGACCGAGGTCTCCGGCAGCATGCCCGCGGCATGCAGCGGCAACGGGGCAAGGCCCACGATCAACGCGGTCGAGACAGACAGTGCGAAAACAAATCTGGCGGGGATGAAGTTCACGGTTCTCTTTCCTGTGGTCGGACGAGCGCGTCCGCCGTCTCGAAAGGGGCACTTTCGAGAAGAATCAAAAATGGGGATGGATCGACGGGCTGTTCGCCAGCCGTGGCACCAGGGGTGGCACCGCGTCGATCCCGAACGGTCCGGACGCGATGCCGAAGGGTCCTCAATGCCGCAGCGGGCTCGAGAACGGGATGTCCTGGAAAGGGTTGCGCCAGGCGCCCTGCCCGGCACCACCCTGTATCGGGCGGAAGGACCGACCGATACAGCCGTGTGGCTTACAGGTAGACGAGTTCGAACGTCGACAGGCCATCCAGCGGGATCGCGTGGGTCAACGGCAGGTTGCTGCTCTTGTCGATGGCGGTCGTCACACGGATATCGGCCGTGACAGACCTGCTGGCAGCCGGCAGATTCGACTGGGTCTTGCTGAATGAAACAAGTTGATTCCCTTCACCCTTCAGGCCCCTCATGCCAAGGAACCCCCAATTGATTCCGCCGTCCTCGCTCGCAAGGGAAAGCGAGAAGCCTCCATCGGAGGTCTGACTCACAACCTGCAACGAATATGCGCCGATGTTCTTGCCATCCGACGCACCCAAGCCGAACTTCTCCTTCTCAGTAAGCCCCGGAACCGTTGCCAGCGAAGTGACCGCGGTCCCTGCGCGTTCGTCGATCACCTTGAAGCCGAACATCGCAGGCGCATCGCAGGTCATGCTCAGCTGGATCGACTTTTGCGCAAGCGTGGTCTGGGCCGTCGGGTTCAGCGAGCTGGCGGGGATCGTGCCGTAGTCGACCACGCCACCGCCTGCAAAGGCGGGCGTGCAAGCGGCAGGAACGATGGTGCCGGTGATCCGCAGTTCGGCGCTTTCGGCGCTCGCCGGGACAGGCGCGATCACCACGGCGGCCGCGCCAGCGATGGCGGCGAGGGTTGCAATTCTCTTCACACGTATTTCCTCAAGAACTTCAAAAAAGTTTCAACGAAGGATTCGTTGAGATCCTCCCCATCCCGAAACGCTGCCCTTGACGGCAGAGGAAGCAGGGATGGAAATGGATCGACGGGCTGTTCGTCAGCCGCTGCTTACAGGTAGACGAGTTCGAACGTCGACAGGCCATCCAGCGGAATCTGCTGGGTCAGCGGCAGGTTGCTGCCCTTGTCGATGGCGGTCACCACACGGATGTCGGCCGTGATGGCGGTGTGGGCGCCTGGCACCGTTCCCGTGGCACTGGCGGCGAACGCAACGAGCGTGCCGCCGTCGCCGGTCATGCCGCCGGCAAAGTCCGACCAGGTGGCGCCGCCGTCCACGCTGTTGATGTGTTTGGTGCTGCCTTGATCGGCCGTCTCTTTCGTGATCTGCAACGAATAGGCGCCGATGTTCTTGCCATCCACAGCGCCCAGTCCGAACTTCGCGTTCGTGGCATACCCCGGGATGGTTTCCAACGCGGCGACCGCCGTCGCAGCGCGTTCGTCGATCACCTTGAAGCCGAACAGTACCGGCGCATCGCAGGTCAGCGTCAGCTGGGTCGACTTGTCCGCGAGCGTGGTCTGGGCCGTCGGGTTCAGCGAGCCGGAGGGAATGTTGCCGTAGTCGACCACGCCGCCGCCTGTGAAAACGGGCGTGCAGGCGGCCGGCACGATGATGCCGGCGATCCGGAGCTCGGCACTGTCGGCGCTCGCCTGACCGGGCACGAACATCACGGCAGCCGCGCAGGTGGCAGCGGCAAGGGTTGCAATTTTCTTCACTGGTATGTCCTCAAGAACTTCAAAAAAGGGTTCAACGAAGGATTCGTCGAAACCCACCCATGGCCTCGAAACGATGCGTTGGACTGCACCGCAACGAACCCAATCCAACCGCCGATGCGTCGGGTTTCGCGTTGCAAGGGCCTTGCGCCTCTTGCAGCGAGCGCCCTTGAAAGTGCGCACGAAAAGCGTGTGAGCGGCGGCGTGTTTTGTTCCGATGAATTGTTCTTTTCGGGTGCTTTTCCCGATATAGAAATACAACGAAAAACCGGGAGGTCGACTTAGGGATCGTTCGAAAATTCGAACCCGGGGCAGCGCGGGCTCGTACGGCGTGCGCTCACGCATCCCCTCGTTGTGATGGTGTCGACGTGGGGGCGAGCCGCCTACGATCCGCCCACTGGGAGGGTCCTCATGGCACACCACCTCGCCGCGCAGCCGCTTCGCCTGATGGTGCTCGACGACCACGCGGTCGTCCGGCATGGCCTGATCGCAAGATTGGCGGACGAGCCCGACCTGTCGGTGGTCGGCAGCCATGCCACCAGCCGCGAACTGCTCGATGCCCTGGCCACCGTGGCGGCGGATGTCGTGCTCGTGGATTTCTCGCTCGGCCCTTCGGACATCGACGGGCTCAACCTCCTGCGGGCACTGAAGGTCCGGCATCCGCGCAGCCGGACGATCGTCATCTCCGCGCACTACAGCGCGGCCACCGTGGCACTGGCGCTGAAGGCCGGCGCGCGCGGCTATGTCGGCAAGAGCCAGGAACTGGACGAGCTCGTGGCGGCCGTGCGCACGGTGAGCAAGGGCCGCATCCACCTGCATCCCGACATGGCGGCGGACATCGCCACCCTTTCCGAGGCCGCGTCGCCCCACACCGACGCCGAGGCGCTCACGAAGCATCCCCAGTTGTCCCCGCGCGAGCGCGAGGTGCTGCGCTGCTGCCTGGAAGGCCTGTCGGTCACGCAGATCGCCGCGAAGTTCTCCCGCAACGTGAACACCATCAGCACGCAGAAACACGCGGCGTTCCGCAAGCTGGGCATCCGCACGGACAACGAGCTGTTCAAGATCCGCCACCAGCTGGACAAGACATGAAGCCCTGGCGCGCTCTCGGGCGAGCGGCCCGGTGGACGATGTGCGGCGCGATGGCCCTCCCCGCCGGCCCTGCCTGGGCGCAGGCGCAGCCCCTCTTCACCGACGAGGAACAGCGCTGGATGAAGGCCAACCCCGTCGTGCGCTATGCCGCCGACACGCGGCTGAGCCCGCTGGAGTCCATCGAGCATGGCCGCTACAAGGGATTGATCGCGGAGTACCTCGACGCGGTCGCCCGCAAGTCGGGCCTGCGCTTCGAGCTGCACGCCACCCCCGACTGGCAGGAAGCCCAGCAGGCCTTCCTCGACGGCAAGGTCGACATGTTCCCGAACGCCAGCGCCCAGCGCACCACGCGCGAGGTCGGCGCCCGGCTGCGCCTGACCGATCCCTTCTTCGTGGCGCAGACGATCATCGTCACGCGCACCGACGCCCCCTTCGTCCTGCACATGAAGGACCTGGACGGCAAGGTGGCGGCCGTGCGCGGCGGAGGCACCTACGCCCATGTGTTCGCCGAGCGCTACCCCGGCGTGCGCGTGCTGCCCACCAGCGAGCCGATGGAAAGCCTCGATGCGGTGATCACCGGCGAGGCCTACGCCGCCATCGGCTCCGACGCGGTGTTTCTTCCCATGATGCGCCGCCGGCATGCGCGCCAGTTGAGCATCTCCGGCACGATCGGCGATCTCCTGTACGTGGCCCAGATGGGCGTTCGCGCCGACCTGCCGCTGCTGCACTCCATCGTGGAGAAGTCGCTCGCCAGCCTCTCGGCGGCGGAGACCGGCCAGATGAACGACCGGTGGCTGGAACAGACCGACTTCGGCGAGCCGTCGCTGCTGTCGATCGTGCGCTACCGCCTGCCGCAACTGTTACTGCTGCTCGGCGGCGTCGTGCTGCTCGGCTGGTTCGCCTGGCGCGCCCGCGTGGCGCAGCGCGCCGCACAGAAGAGCGAGCGCACCAAGTCGAACTTCCTGGCGGTGATGAGCCACGAGATCCGCACGCCCATGAACGCGGTGTTGGCCTCCATCGAGATGCTGGCGCACACGCCGCTGGATGCGCGCCAGACGCGCTTCACGCGCACCGCCTCGGCGGCAGCCGAGGCCCTGCTGTCGCTGCTGGACGATGTGCTCGACCTCTCGAAGCTGGACGCCCGGCGCCTCGCGCTGGAACTGGTGCCCACCGACGTCGACGCGCTGGCGCAGAAGGTGGCGCATGTGGCGCGCGTGAACGCGCAGGACAAGCCACTGGTCATCGCGGTGCGCACGCACAACCCGTCGGGCCGGCAGGTGCTGATCGACCCCACGCGGCTGCGGCAGGTGCTGCTCAACCTGCTGGGCAATGCCGTGAAGTTCACCGAACGCGGGCGCATCGACGTGACGCTGGAGCTTCTGGACGATGGCGACATGAACGGCCTGCTGACGGTCACGGTGAGCGACACCGGCATCGGCATCGCGCCCTCGCAGCAGGCCACCCTCTTCGATGCCTATTCGCAGGCCGACAACTCGACCACGCGGCGATTTGGCGGCACCGGCCTGGGGCTGACCATCTGCAAGGAACTGGTCGAGTTGATGGGCGGCGAGATCCGGTTGACCAGCCGCCTTGGTGCGGGCACCTCGGTCGAGTTCGCCCTGCCGGTGAAGCTTGTGTCGTCCTCACAAGAACCGTCCAGGGTTGCCGCTGCGGCGCATGGCAAACCGTCCGTTGGTCCTGCGGCCACCGTGCTGGTCGTGGAGGACCATCCAGGCAACCAGTTCATCATCGCGGAGCAGTTGCGCATGCTGGGCTACGACGCCCGGATCGAGGCCGACGGCGCGGCGGCACTGGCCGCGCTCGCGCCGCCGCATCCTTTTGCGCTCGTGCTCATGGACTGCCACATGCCCGGGATGAATGGCTACGAGGCGACGCGCCGCATCCGGGAGCGCGAGGCCGGCGCCCCCCATCTGCCCGTGATCGCGATCTCGGCCGCGACCGACTCGGCGCACCTCGACGAATGCATGGAAAGCGGGATGGACGGCGTGCTCAAGAAGCCGCTGCGCCTGGACGAACTGTCGAGCATGCTGCAGCTCTGGCTGGGCGGAGCGCCGTCGTCGCCGCAACGCCCCGACACGGCCTTGCCGCCGCAGTTTCACGAGGCCATGGCGGAAGACCTTGCGGCACTGCGTCGGGCGTTCGCTGCGGCCGATAGCGCGAGCGCGGCGCACCATGCCCACCGGATCAGGGGCGCGGCCTTGATGGTCGACGCTGCGGCCGTGGCAGCCCCCGCCGATGCGTTGGAAGACATCGCCCGCGGCGAAACCGCTTCGGATCACATGCGCGTGGCGGACCTGCTGGACGAACTCCAGCTTGCGCTGTCGGCACAGGCGGCGTCCTGAGCAGACGGCGCCCTACGCCCCCGCCATCCGTTCCTTCATCAGCCGCCGAAGAATCGCCAGCGCCGGCGCCTCGGTGCGCTGGCGCAAGGTCACCAGCCCGAAGCGCGCCGTGCCGCGCATCGGCGGCTCCATCCGCAACTCGACCAGGTCGGGTGCCGACTCGTGCACCGCGAGCAGCACCGTGTCGCTCTGGCGCACCACGTCGGCGATGCTGGGCAGCTCCTCGCACTGCAGGGTCACGCAGTTGGCGGGATGTGCCTGCGGGCCGTAGGTTTCGACCAACCCGCGCGCCACCTCGTCGCTCAGCGGCGTCGAGGCGATCGGGTAGCGCTGCACCGCCTCGAAACTCACGCCCTTGCGCAGCCGCGTGAGCGGATGGCCGCGGCGGCACAGGAAGGCGCCGCGCAGCTCGTACACGTGGGTCAGCACCAGGTCGGGCGCGGGCTTGAGCGCGCGCGCATCGACCACCAGCGCGTCCAGGCTGCGCTCGCGCAGCGCCTGCGCCAGCAGGTCGGTGCTGCCGCGCGCGATCACGGTGCGCACGGCCGGATGGTGCGTCGCCATGTGCAGCAAAAAGGGCGTCATCAGCAGCGCGCCCGGCCCCGAGCCCAGCCCGATGCGCACCGTGCCGCCCTCGCCTTCGCGCATCTGCCGGCCGCGGTCGCGCAGCGCCTCGGCCTCCGACACCAAAAGCCGCGCGCGCTCCAGCACCTCGCGCCCGAAGACCGTGAGTTCGTTGCGCCGACCGATGCGGTCGAACAGCGGCATGCCCAGCTCGTCCTCGAGCGCGCGCACGCTGCGGCTGAGCGCGGGCTGCGTCAGGTGCAGCGCCTGCGCCGACTGGCTGAACGAGCCCGTGTGGGCCAGCGAAATCAGGTGCCTCAGTTGAACCAGCGTCATGGCGAAAACCTCGTTTTCAGGAATGCATTGGACTCATGCTAATGCAGCCAACAATGCATTGGACGTTGCGTCGGGCCGCTTCTAGCATTCCCCTGCATCCGGCCCCACGAGCCGGCACCACCCCAGGAGACATGACTTTGACGACGACTTCGCTCTTCCGATCCGCGCTGCTGCTCGGCTGCGGGCTGATGCTGGCGGCAGCGGGCCCCGCCCGCGCCGACGGCTTTCCCGCCAAGCCCGTGAACCTGATGGTTCCCTACCCGGCCGGCGGCCCCTCGGACGCCACCGCGCGCATCTTCACCGTGCCGCTGGGCAAGGCGCTGGGCCAGCAGGTGGTCGTGGAAAACCTGGGCGGCGTGAGCGGCGCCATGGCCGCGCAGAAGGTGCTGGCCGCGCCGGCCGACGGCTACTACCTCTTCCAGGGTTCGCCCAACGAGATCATCCTTGCGCCGCTGGCCAATGCGGCCGTGAAGCTCAAGGCCGAAGACTTCCGCATGGTGCATCCGGTGGCCGAGGCCGTGATGGTCTTCGTCGCCCGCAAGGACCTGCCGGCCAACAGCGTCGACGAGCTCATTGCGCTAGCGCGCAAGTCGCCCGACAAGCCGCTGTCGTACGGCAGCGTGGGCATCGGCTCGCTCTACCACCTGATCCTCGAGAAGGTGCAGCTGGACACCGGCGTGAAGCTCATGCACGCGCCCTACAAGGGCAATGCGCCGCTGCTGCAGGACATCGGCGGCGGCCAGGTCGACTTTGCCGTGCTGGTGTACAGCGCCGCCATGGGCGCGCTGGCCGACCAGGGCCGGCTGAAGATCCTCGGCCAGCTCGGCGGGCAACGCTCCGAGCTGCTGAAGAACGTGCCCACCGCCAGCGAAGGCAAGGAGCTGAAGAACGTCAACTACAAGACCTGGAGCGGCTTCTTCGTGCGCAAGAACACACCTGAAGACGTGGTGCAGAAGCTGCACCAGGCCGTCGGCGCGGCGCTGAAGGAAACCAGCGTGCGCGAGCAGCTCGCGGCCCAGACGCAGCTGGCCTCGCCGCAGACGACGCTGGCCGAATCGGCGAAGTTCTACGAAGCCGAGACCGCGCGCTACCGCGACATCGCCAAGTCCATCCGACTGGAACCCCAATGAGCACCACCGCCCTCCTGAACGACCTGCACGCCAGCGCCGACACCTTCATCGGCATCCGCCGCGACATCCACCAGCACCCCGAGCTCGGCTTCGACGAGCACCGCACCTCGGCGCTGGTGGCCGAAAAGCTCCAGGCCTGGGGCTACACCGTCGAGCGCCACATCGGCGGCACCGGCGTGGTGGGCCGGCTGGTGCGTGGTAACGGCACGCGCCGCCTCGGCCTGCGCGCCGACATGGACGCCCTGCCCATCGACGAGGCCACGGGCCTGGCTTACGCCAGCGCGCACACGGGCGTGATGCACGCCTGCGGCCACGACGGCCACACGGCGATGCTGCTGGCGGCGGCGCAGCACCTGGCCGAACGCGGGCGCTTCGACGGCACGCTGAACCTGATCTTCCAGCCCGCCGAGGAAGGAGGCGGCGGCGCGGTGCGCATGATCGACGACGGCCTGTTCGAGCGCTACCCCTGCGACGCCATCTTCGCGATGCACAACATGCCCGGCATGGCGCAAGGCCGGCTGGCGATGCGCGAAGGCCCGGCCATGGCCTCGTCCGACTACGCCACGATCACCCTCACCGGCGTGGGCGGCCACGGCGCCATGCCGCACCGCGCGGCCGACCCCATCGTGGCCGCGGCCAGCATCGTGATGGCGCTGCAGAGCGTGGTCTCGCGCAACATCGATCCGCTGCAGATGGCGGTGGTCACCGTGGGCGCCATCCACGCGGGCAAGGCCAACAACGTGATCCCGCAAGGCGCCGTGCTCGAGGTCAGCGTGCGCGCCCTCGACCGCGAGGTGCGCAAAAAGATCGAAACCCGCATCAAGGCGCTGGTGGCCGCGCAGGCCGAGAGCTTCGGCGTGCAGGCACAGATCGACTGGCGGCCCGGCTACGCGGTGCTGGTCAACACGCCCGAAGAAACCGCCTTCGCGCGCACCGTGGCCGAAGAGCTCGTGGGCGCGGCGCAGGTCACCTGGCAGACGCCGCCGCTGCCGGGCAGCGAAGACTTCGCCTTCATGCTGGAGCGCGTGCCCGGCTGCTACCTGCTCATCGGCAATGGCGACGGCGACGCGCACGGCGCCTGCATGGTCCACAACCCGGGCTACGACTTCAATGACAGCAACGTTGCGGTGGGCGGCGCTTACTGGGTGCTGCTGACCGAGCGCTTCCTGCGCGCGGAGGGTTGAGCGCTCAAGCCGACTGCCGCGCGAGCCATTCGCGCGGCGACACCCCCACCTTCTGCGCGAACAGGCGCGACAGCGCCGAGGCGTTCGCGTAGCCGAGGCTGTCGGCAATCGTCTTGACCGACGCGCCCGTGCGCAGCTCGGCCTGCGCGATCGTCAGGCGCCACTGCGCCAGGTAGTCGGCGGGCGTCGCGCCCACCACCGACTTGAAGCGCGCCGCGAACGCGCTGCGCGACATGCCGGCCTCGGTGGCCATCTGTTCAAGCGGCCACGGCTCGCCCGGTCGCTCGTGCAGCGCGACCAGCACGCGCGCCAGCTGCGGGTCGCCCAGGCCCGTCAGCAGGCCGGCGGGCACGCCGCTCTCCTGCGGATGGTCGAGCAGCCAGCGCAGCAACTGGATCAGCACCACCTCGAACAGCCGGTCGGCCAGCAGGCGGTGCCCGCACAGCACGCGCCCGGTTTCCGCGAACAGCAGCGCCAGCGCCGCTTCGAGGCCGTCGACCGCATGCAGTGGCAGCCGCACCAGCGGCGGCAAGGCGCGCACCAGCGGGTGCGCCTCGCCGCCGTCGAAATCGACCGTGGCGCAGACGAAATCCGAGCCTTCGGTGGGCGCGTTGTGGAAGTCGTGCGCCAGCGGGCGCGGGTAGAACAGCAGGCTGGGCTCCTTCACGACCAGCTTGCGCGGCACGCCGGCCGAACGCACCGACGGCGCCGAATGCGTGACCACCATCTCGCCGCGCCGCATCACATGCAGGAAGCTGCGCCCCTCTTTCGCCGCGAAGTGCGTCACGCCGCACAGCGGCCCCGTGTGGAACAGGTGGGCCCGGACACGGAAACGTTCGAGCAGGGACGAGAGCCTGTCGATGGGCGGCGGGGGCGGTGCGCTCGGCATTGGACGAAAAGGTATGTTGAATGGATGAAAGCGTTCAAATCATACGGATTGCCGGAAGACACTGCCTCCATCGTCATCACCGAAAGGAAGTCTTCATGCCCCGCGTCAACCTCGTCACCGACACCGCCGCCACCGGCGACGCCCAGGTCCTGCTCTCTCAAATCCACGGTGCCTTCGGCGCCACGCCCAACATGTTCCGCGCCGTCGCCAACTCGCCCGCGGCGCTGCGCAGCCTGTGGGGATCGTTCGGCGCACTCGGCGGCGGCGTCATTCCGGCGCAGCTCGGCGAGCAGATCGCCGTGGCCGTTGCCGACCGCAACGCCTGCCACTACTGCCTCGCGGCCCACACCGCGCTGGGCCGCAAGGCGGGCGTGTCGGCTGCCGACATGACCGCCGCGCAGGCCGGCGAATCGGCCGACCCGCGCACCGCGGCGGCGCTGCGCTTTGCGCTCAAGCTCGTCGATGCGCGCGGCCAGGTCAGCGACGCCGACATGCAGGCCCTGCGCGCCGTGGGCTTCGACGACCGGCACATCGTCGAGATCCTGGCCCACGTGGCCCTGAACCTGTTCACCAACTACGTCAACGTGGCGTTCCAGGTGCCGGTGGATTTCCCGCAGGTGAAGCTGCGCGCCGAGGCGGCCTGACATGGCCTGGCCGCGCCCCGAGGCGCCCGAGCTGCAGGTCGCCCGCTGGCTCAACACCGACACGCCGGTCACGCTCGCGTCGCTGCGCGGCCGGGTCGTGGTGCTGCACGCGTTCCAGATGCTGTGCCCGGCCTGCGTGTCGCACGGCCTGCCGCAGGCGAAGAAGACGCGGCAGCTCTTCGCCGCGAAAGACGTCGCGGTGATCGGCCTGCACTCGGTGTTCGAGCACCACGACGTCATGACGCCGGCCGCGCTCGACGCCTTCGTGCGCGAGTACCGCCTGGGTTTTCCCATCGGCATCGACCAGCCCTCGCCCACCGGCGGCATTCCCGCCACGATGCGCGACTACCAGTGGCAGGGCACGCCGAGCACGGTGCTGGTCGACCGGCAGGGGCGCCTGCGCATGAGCCACTTCGGGTTGATCGACGACATGGCTTTGGGCGCCGCCATCGGGCAGCTCGCGGCCGAAGAGGCGCCCGCGCACCTCATTGCACAACCGGCAGAAGATGCCCCGCCAGACGGCCCCTGCGACGACACTGCCTGCCGCGCCTGAAAGAAGAAAGGACACTCGCCGCATGCCATGCATCGCCCTGCAACACCTCGCCTTCGAAGACCTCGGGCGCTTCACGAACGTGCTCACCCGGGCCGGCCACGCCATCGACTACCGGCAGGCGGGCCCGTCCGCGCTCAGCGCCGACGAGTGGCGCCACGCCGACCTCGTCGTGGTGCTCGGCGGCCCCATCGGGGCCTACGACACGGCAACCTACCCCTGGCTCGCCGAAGCGATCGGCGGCCTGCTCGAACGGCTGGCGCTGCAGCGCCCCACGCTGGGCCTGTGCCTGGGCGCGCAGCTCATGGCCCGTGCGCTCGGCGCGCGCGTGTACCCGTCGGGGCACACGGAGATCGGCTGGGCGCCCGTCGACCTGAGCACGGCGGGCCGAAGCTCGTGCCTCGCGGCGCTGGACGGCGAGCCCGTGCTGCACTGGCACGGCGACACCTTCGACCTGCCGCCCGGCGCCGAATTGCTGGCGAGCACCGCACGCACGCCGCACCAGGCCTTCCGCCACGGCCGCCATGCGCTCGCGCTGCAGTTCCACCCCGAGGCCGACCCCGCGCGCATCGAGCCCTGGCTCATCGGGCACCACCACGAACTGGCCGCGGGCGGCATCGACATCCCCGCGCTGCGCGCCCGCAGCGCCGAGCTGGCCGACCTGCGCTCCGATGCCGCGACGCGCATGCTGACGGCCTGGCTGGACCAGCTCGCATGACGCAGCCCACCCTGCCCATCGACGCCCTGCTGGTCGGCCCCGTGGCCCTGCTGCCCGACGGCCGCACGCGCAGCGGCATCCGCAAGACGCCGACGGCCGATGCGCTGTGGCTGTCGCCCACCGGCCTGCAGGGCGACGCGCAGGCCGACCTGCGCATCCACGGCGGCATCGAGAAGGCCGTGCACCACTACCCGCGCGAGCACTACGCGGGCTGGGCGGCGGGCGGCCACCACACCGAACTGCTGGCGCATGCGGGCGCCTTCGGCGAGAACATCTCGACCACAGGCTGGGATGAATCGACCGTGTGCATCGGCGACGTGGTCCAACTCGGCGACGCGCGGGTGCAGGTGTCGCAGGGCCGCCAGCCCTGCTGGAAGCTCGACGCGCACTTCGGCAAGCCCGGCATGGCGCGCGAGATGCAGGCGCGCGGCTGCACGGGCTGGTACTACCGCGTGCTCGAGCCCGGCTGGGTGCGGGCCGGCGCCCTGGCCACGCGCGTGGAACGCCCGCACCCGGGCTGGCCGCTGTCGCGCCTCATCGCGCTGCTGTTCTCGCGCGACGCGCGCTTCGCCCCCGAATGGGAACAGGCCGCCGCCCTGCCCGCCCTGGCCGAGCGCTGGCGCGCCACGTTTCGCAAGCGGGTGGATGCGGGGCGCGTCGAAGACTGGGAGCCGCGCCTGCGCGCACCTGAGGCCTGACGCAGTTCAGAACGCCAGCACGCGCCGGAACGGCCGCGGCGCGGCATCGTTGCCCGCCGACACCGCCAGCTGCAGTTCCACCCCGGTGGCCGGTGCGCGCGCCGGCGCCACGCCCGGCAGGCGCCGCCAGCCCAGGCCGGGCTCCCAGGCCCGCAACTGGAAGGTGGCGACACCGTCGAGCACCGCCACCCGGTCCGCAGGCTGTGGCGCCTGCAGCGGAAACACGGCCGACACGGGCCCCGCCGCGCGGTAGAGCACATCGCCGCGCACCCACCATTGCACGCGCTGCCACTGCCCGGGCGCGGCCGGCGCGGTGCGCACGATCTCGACCACGAACGGCGCGCCGTTCGGCTGGCGCGCCTGCATCGCCACCGGCAGCAGCGGGGCGGCGGCCGAAGGATTCGCCGATGCAGCCGCCGGCGCCGGCAGCTCGGTGGTCACGCGCAAGGCCACGTCGCGCTCGAACTGGTCCAGCGCGCGCAGCAGCCGGGCCACGCGCTCGGTGCGGTCTTCGAGCTGGTCGTTCGTGCGGCTCACGCTGTCCAGGCCGCGCCAGGCCATCACGGCGAGCACGGCCATGAGCGCGATGGCGATCATCACCTCGACCAGCGTGAAGCCGCGCTGCGTCGGCCTCATGGCGGTGCGCTGCGCGTGTGCAGCGTGGCCAGCAGCCGGTCTTCGTCGTCGGCCGCGTAGACCTGCACGCGCACGGGCCGCAAGCCATCGACCACGGTCCCGACCTCCAGCCGGCAGACGAAGCGGATGCCGCCCTGCGGGCAGTCGCTGCGCGACACGCCCGGCGTTTTGGGCGTACCGCCCAGCTGCAGCTCCGCCAATTGGTTCCCCGCCGACAGCATCGCCAGCGACTGCCGCTCCAGCAGGCCGAGGTTGCCGATGGTGAGGCTCGAGGCGCGCACGATCGCGGCCAGCGCGATGCTCACGATGGTCAGCGCGATGAGGATTTCGATCAGCGTGAAGCCGCGGTTCTTAGCGCACATGAAACGCCCCGGACGCATCCCGCATCACCGTCACCGTGGTCGCCCCATACCGCAGTTCGCGCTGCCAGCTTGCGCCCACGGGCTCCGACGTGAGCACGACCGGCCCCGCCGGCACGACCTCGACCGGCCCCACGCGCCAACCGCGCGGACGCAGTTCGTCGTCCGCCGCGAAGGTGTCGAGCGCGCCGAGCGTCGTCACCTGCGGGATCGCGCTGCCGCCGCGCTGCACCCAGGCGCCGCGCGCAAATCGGTAGCCCTCGGCATCGGCCTGCCACGCGATCGTGCGGCCGTCCACGCGCACCTCGTTCTGCGCCACGGCCAGGTGCCGCACCAGCTCGCGCGCGTCGCGCCGCAGTTCCTGCGCGGGGTCGGGCGCGATGCCCAGGCTGATCGCGGCGGTGGCGATGCCGACGATGACCAGCACGATCATGAGTTCGATCAGCGAGAAGCCGCGCTCCCCGCCTGTGCGTGGTCGCATGCGGCTCGTCATCCCGTCGTGGAAACACGCCATGCGGCCGATGCTAGGCAGGCTGCGTGATGCCGCGATGAAACGCCGTGCTGACACGAAACCCCAACACCCGCGTGATAGACACAGGGGGTGCCCGCCGCCCTCGCGGCCCGCTGACCGCCCTTCACCATGCGCCCCTTCACGCCACCTTCCCCCCGCCTTCTCGTTCATGCCGCGGGCCTGTCGCTGGTCGTGGCCGGTGTCGTGACCTGGGGCCGGCTGCTCGCGCCTGCCGCGCCGCCGGTGCGCGCCGCGCCCGCGCGGGCCGGCGTCGCCGATCCCACGGCCGATGCGCTCGCGGCCTGGTTCGGGCCGGGCGAGGTCCGCGCGAACATCGCGGTCAAGGGGTTGATCAAGGGCGCGGGCCAGGCCGGTGTGGCCGTGCTGTCGGTGAACGACGGCGCGCCGCAGCCCTACCGGGTGGGCGATGCGCTGGGCCGCGCGCTCACGCTCGCGGGCATCGAGGCCGACGCGGTGACGGTCGACAAGGCCGGCACCTCGCTGCGCATCGCCGCGCCGGTGCTGCCCACGGCGCCCGGCATCGTGCGCGCCGCGCCCTGAACCTTTGCAGCGCTCAGGGCGCCGTTTCGCGCGGGCGCGCATCCGGCGCCGAGGCCCAGTTCGACAGCGCATGCAGTAGCCCGCGGTTGACGCGGAAATCGCCGTCGCCCGACTCCGGCAGGAAGGCGCCCGACAGCGCCCGCGTCACCACGCGCACCGCACGCGGATCGCCGCCGAAGGCTTCGAGCTCGCGCGCGAAGGCGGCGCGCGCGGGCAGTTCGTCGGCAAAGCGTTCGAAGCCCACGAACCAGCGAAAGAGCATGTTGTAGGCCAGGCTCTCGTGCACCTTCTGCGCGTCTTCGAGCGAATAGATGATCTGCAGCATCAGGCTCTTGAACAGCGTCGCGGCATCGACCGTGCCGCCGTGCTGACGCTCCAGCTCGGCCAGCAGCGTGCGTTCGCAGCGCAGCGTGTCTTCCACCTGGTCGCGCAGTGCCACCAGCGGATGGCTCTGCGGCACCAGCGCGCGCAGGTTGTCGGCCTGCACCCAGGCCTGGTGGCTCACGATCCAGACCCAGGGCGAGCCGTAGCGGTTGACCGCCACGGGGCCTTCGCGCGCGCGCTCGACGATCTTCGAGAGCCGGGCGTCGAGCTCCTGCATGGTGACCCGCAACGGCGACATCCACTTCATCTCGTTCGCTCCCTTCACGTTGCCGCGCCGTCGCGGCGCAATTCGGCCAGCGCCTGCCGCAGCGTGGTGTCGACCCGCCGCGCCGTCGTGCCCTGGCGCCGGGCCACCTCCTGGCGCGACATCTCGTGCCAGCGCAGCGCCAGCAGCACCGAACGATGGCGCTGCGGCAGGCGTGCCATGGCGCGGTCGACGGCGGCGACGTCCGAGCGCGCCTGCGCGATCTGCGCCGGGCCGGGGCGCGGGTCGGCCATCGCCTCGAGGTCGGCGCCTTCCGCGCTCACACCCTGCCAGCGCTTGCGCGCGCGGATGCGGTCCATCGCGAGGTTGGAGGCCACGCGGTACACGTAGGCGTCGGGGTTGGCGGGCACCTCCTGCAGCGTGCATTCGCCCAGCCGCAGCCAGGCCTCGTGCAGGCATTCGCTGGCCAGGTCCGCGCAGCCGAGCTGCCGTTCGAGGCGCCGTTGCAGCGGCGCGTACTGCGCCACGAGGTGCTGCTGCAACTGCACACCCGGCGTCGGCGCCGCCACCGGCCGTGGGGCCGGGCGCAGCGCGGGCAGCGCAACCCGGTCGTCGATCAGGCGCCAGACCGAAGGCCGCATCGAAGAGAACCGGTCCGGGGCGCGTCGCAAGGCGTGAGGATGGGGAGTCATGGTCGGTTTCGCTGAGCGCCCGTCGCGCCGTCCCCGGACTCTCCGGTGGCGGCAGCGGCCAGGCCTGGGACAACAAGGGAAGGAACACGGGCGCCCGTCGGCTGGGGCGCGGGCTCGACGGGGCGTTCAGCGTTGCAGGTTGGCGCGCTCCTCGTCCGTCAGTTGCCGGCTCATCGCCGGCGGCAGGCTGCCACCGCCGCCGAGCACGCGGATCACGCTGCGCGGGTTGTAGCTGGCGGCGGTCGTGGCGGCCTTGGCGCTGTCGGCTGGCGCCTGCGCGCCGTTGCCGGCACCCCCGCTTGCAGGCTCGTTGCCGAAGCCCAGCACGCGCACCGTGAACACCGACGGCAGCGCCTGGCGCGCCGCCGCGCGTTCGCGCTGCATCACGTCCTGCGCCGCCATGCCGGCCTGTGCGGCGGCGGCGCTGGCGTTGGTCAGCGCGCCCACGTTCACCGAGGCCACCACCGGCAGCCCGGCCGATTCGCCCTTGACCTGGATGTTGGCCGCGTTCACCACCTGCAGCGCGGCCACGTTGACGTTGCCCGACACGCGGATGCCCGCCTCGCCCGCGTCGATGGTGCCCAGCGGCGCGATCAGGTCGACGTCGCCCGGCGGCACTTCGGCGATGGGCGCCAGCGTCGCGATGCCCGCGCCGGA
The DNA here is from genome assembly GCF_058787635.1 of Variovorax sp. FW305-3-2-15-B-LB1. Classification (NCBI taxonomy): domain Bacteria; kingdom Pseudomonadati; phylum Pseudomonadota; class Betaproteobacteria; order Burkholderiales; family Comamonadaceae; genus Variovorax; species Variovorax sp. FW305-3-2-15-B-LB1. The sequence goes on from NZ_JBYSZY010000003.1 coordinate 29,867, forward strand.
ACTCGGGGCCTGCGGCGACACCTCGACGTTGCCGACGTTGTCGTACACGCGCTTGGGCGGCGTGAACACCACCGTGGTCTTGGCGCCGCGCCCGGCGTTGATGTCGCCCTTCTCCGACCACGCGAGGATGTCGCCGCCGAAGGTGGTCATGATGCGCGACAGCCCGAGCAGCAGGCTGCCCTCGCTGAAGAAGCGGATGTTGCCCTGCCCCTGCGTCAGCACGCCCGAGGTGGCCGGCGGCACCGCGCCCTGCACGCCCAGGATGATGCTGCCGCCCGGCGCGAGCATGTCGATGTCGCCGCCGAACTGCGTGCGCACGCCCGAGCCGCCGAACATGGTGATGTCGCCGTCGAGCGCCGCGCGCATCGGGAACAGCGCGGCGATCATCTCGCGCCCGCGCAGGTAGCTGCCCTGGCGCGGACCGTCCGCGTCGTTGTACTCGCGCCCGCCTTCGCGCAGCTCGGCGTAGTACACCTCGCGCAGGAAGATGCGCTGCTGCGCCGGGGCCAGTGCGTCGAAGTACGCGAGCGCCTGCGCGGTGGTGCCGGCGTCGAAGCCGTAGCGCGCCTTCAGCCAGGCGGCCAGTTCGGCCTCGTAGGTCTTCGCGGCCTTGCCCGGCTGCTGCGCCAGCGGCGTGCCGGTTTCGGCGCGGTTCGACGGGTCGAGGTAGCGCGCGCGAATCGGCGCCATGTCCAGCCCCTGCGTCGCCGCCTGCGCGCCCACGCCGGCCATGAGCGCCACCGACGCGCCGGGCCGCGTGTCGCCAGGCACGATGGGACCGATCGAGGTGATGCCGCCGCGGTCTTCCTGCCGCAGGTGCCGGCCCGCCGAGACTTCGAGCGTGCCGGGGCCGGCGATGTCGACGTTGGCATAGAGGATGTCGCGGCCGGCGGAGATCACCGAGACGTCGGTGGGGCGCTGGTGGACGATGAGGTTGCCGCGCGAACGCATGTTCGGGAGCTCGGTCGGAACCTCCCCCCAGAACGTGCCCGGCGCATCGCCAGTGTTGACGATGTCCCGGCCGGCCTTGATCCAGACCGGGCCGGCGGCCTGGTACCAGGTCGCGCTGCCGTCGGGCAGGGTCAGGGTTTCGCCAGTGCGCAGGCCGACAATGTCACCGCTGGCCGCATAGAAGCGAACGGGCGGTGCTGCCACGTCGCGGGCCAGCGGCTGCGCTGCCGTGTTCGGGCCGAAGGCAAACAGCGAAGTCCTGTTGAATCCCCCAGTGAGCATCGTCGGACTCATGGGCGAGACGTTGGAGACACGAATTTCGCGGATGAACTGGTCTTCGAAAAGTCCAACGAATGCGGGATTGAACGGCGTCGGCAGCGGCGTGCCGGTGCCCGACATGCCCATGCCGAGTTGGCCCGCGTAGATCGAACCGCCCGACAGCATCTCGAATTCGCCGCGTGCGGAAGGCGCCAGGGTCAGCCCGTAGCTCAGTGCCACGGGGTAGTACCGTGCTTGCGGCAGCGCCGCGTAGCCGGCGTAGATGTTCCCCGTCAACGCGGCGGCGTGAAAGATGCCCGGATAGACGATCCATGCGTCGGGTGAAGTCGTCTTCAGTGTCGAGTCGGCGCTGTCCCGGCGTGCCATCACGGGCGTCAGGTGCCCACCCGCCGACAGCAGGTCGATCGCGCTGCGATCGCTCCACAGGCTGAACCAGCCCTGCCCGCCTCCGTCGTAGCCGGTGCCGCCGACGCTGAAGGCCGAAGTGTTCGGCGTCGGAACGCGCCCGGGGTCGGCCGCGGCACCGAGCACCAGGTCGCCGCGCGTGCTCAGGCGCATCGTCGCGTCGCCCGGCAGCAGATTGATGCCGCCGCGCGCATCGGCGAAGGTCGGGTTGAAGGGATCGATGGCGCGTGTGTCGATCGGGTCGCTCAGGTTGAAGTTGCTCGACAGGTATTGCAGGCCCAGGCTGCCGATCGACGCCGCGCGCACGTCGGTGCTGCCGCGCAGGTTGGCGATGGCGCCGGTCAGCACGAGGTTCTCCGCGGCCCCGTTGAGCGCGCGGTGCGGGTTCAGGGCGCCGGCCACGCGCATGTCGATGTCGCCGCCGCCTGTGAGGGTCAGCGCACCGTCCGCGCCGACGCGGCCGGTGCTCGCCACGGCAAGCACGAGCCCGCCGCTGCTGGGTCTGTCCTGCGAGTTCACCGGTGGCTGCGGCGTGCGCGGTGCGATGGCCCCTGCATCTCCAGCGACACGCACGCTCAGGTTGCCGCCACCCAGCGTGCCGAAGCCAGTAAAGCCGGCCAGCGCCGGCGGGGTGAACGTGCCGGGCACCGGGATGCCGCCGATGTAGGCGCCGAAGTTGATCCACCATGCGCCCGGGATCGGGCTGTCGATGCCCGCCGTGCCCGAGCCTTGCCGCCAGAGCCAGTTGCCGGCCAGCACGCTTGAGCGTTCATCGGAGACGATGTGACCCACAAGATCGCCGCCGGCTGCGATCAGCAGGTTGCCGCCCTGGTCGGGATACCACGCGCGGTAGGCCGAGAGCGCGCCGTTGTAGTCGGTCAGCGGCGACTGCGGCCCCAGCAGGCCGTCGGCGCCGCTGCCGCGTGGGCGGTTGTGGCCCGCCTCGGTCGCGGTGGCCGTGCCGGCCGTGTACACGCCGAAGGGCGAACGCATCCGCAGGTCGCCGGCTGCCAGCAACTCGAGGTCGCCGGTGCCGGTGCGCAGCACGCTGAAGGCGGGCGTGTTCGGCGCGCCGACAGCCCGTTCCTGGCCACCGCCGGGCACGCAGAGGCCGGGGCCGATGTCGCACCACCACAGGTCGTCGGGCTCGACCGGTGTGCCGGGCGGGCGACCCAGCCAGTTGCCCGGGGCCCAGACCAGCGGCCCGTTGCCGGGCCCCATTTCGATCGTGAATTTCAGCACGCTGTGTGCGTCGGCCAGCTGCAATGCCGCGCGCGAATCCGGTCGCATCGCCCGCCGGTCGGCCGCGCCGAGGTCGGCGCCCGCCACCAGCTGCAGGTCCCACGAGGTGGCGCCTTCGCCGAGCATCGGAGCGATCGCCCAGTTGCGCCCCTGCACACCGCCGTCGCCCGGGGGCCGCAGCTGCACCGGCGTGTTGCCGGGCAGCTCCAGCGAGGTGTTCGACGGAATCAACGCACCGCGCGCGAGTTGCAGCGGGCCGGCCATGGTCATCTCCACCGGCAGCTCCACGCCCTTGGGCCAGGTGAGTGCGCCCACCGAGGCCGCCGTGCGCAGCGCGGTGCCGGCGCTCAGCCGCGTCTGGGGCGGCAGCGTCACGGCCGTGGCCAGCACCGAGCCGGCGGCATGGGCCAGCGAGCCATCGGGGCCGTAGATGTTGGCCGCGACCACGGTGCCGGCCGGCAGGCTCCACGGCGCTTGCAGCACCGCGTCGACGGGCAGCACCGTGCCGGCGGGCAGCGTGGCGGGGTTCACGGCCACGCTGTAGTTGAGGGTGGCGCCCGCGGGGAAGCGGGTGCCGGTGTCGAGCGTCACGCCGTCGATGGGCACGACGACGTCGCCGCCGGCGTAACGCCCTTCGCCGAGCATCCAGCCCATATCGTCCGGCGTGGCCGGCGGTGGCGCGAAGCCGTCGTTGATGCTGCCGTGCACGTTGAGTGCGCCCGCCGCGCGGATCACCAGCTTGCCGGGCTCGCCGAAGCCGCGCCGCGCCGGATCGCCGCGGTGGGCCGCGGGGCCGTAGCGGTAGCCCGAGAGGTCGAGGTCGCCGTCCACCGTGAGGTCGCCGTTCGGGTTGTTCAGTCGGTCGCTCACGATCTCCACGCCCGGGCGCAGGTGGTAGCTGCCCAGGCCTGCGAGGCGTGCCGACAGCGAGGCATTGACCAGCGCCTTGTCGATGAAGGCGACGCTGTGGCCGTCGATCTCGTCGAGGAATTTCTGCGTGATCAGTTGCGGCCTGTGGCCCGTCACGTCGGGCGTGGAAGCCAGCGGCGCGTCGTCGTAGGTGCGGAAGGCATTCACCGCGACGGTCTTCGCGCCTGCGATGGCGGGCGTGCCCTCGACCGCCACGGCCACGTCGTCCGCGCCGAGGCGCGGCGCATTGAGGTCGAGCGTGCCGCGCGCGCGGCCGTCGTTCTGTCCGGCGCGGGTGCCCACGGGCACGTCGGTGCCGGCGCGCAGGTCGATGCGTGCGCCGCTGCCCAGCGTGAGCGTGCCGTCCCGGCTCGTGAGGTCGACCACCGCGCGGTTCGGGCTGTCGATGATGCGACCCGCGCTGTCCACGCGCAGGCCCGTGCCGTGCGCGTCGAGCGTGCCGTTCACGCGCAGGTCGCCCGCCGCGGCCAGCCGGATGGAGCCGACCTGCACGCCGCTCGCGTCGATGCGCCCGTCCACGCGCAGGCTGCCGCCGTCCAGCGCAATGGATACCTCGCGCGCCTTCACGCCGTCGCCCACCACGAGGTCGCCCTGCTTGATCTGGAAGCGCCGCGCGCCGAACACGCCGCCGTCGTTGAGCCGCTGGTTCAGGCCCGCGAAGTCGGACAGGGTCCGGGCGCGCACGGTCAGCTCGCCCGCGTCGTAGGGCACCAGGGTGCCGCCCGCGTCGTAGCTGCCGCTGGTGGCGCCGCGCAGCGCGCCGTCCAGCGCGACATGGCCGGCGCCCTCGCCCAGCGCCACGGCCTCGATCGTGCCGCCGCGCTGGCGGCGCGCCGACACATCGATGAGGCCGCCCGCCGCCTGCGTGATGTGGCCGGCCGCGCTGGTCATCAGCAGCTCGCCGCCGGCGCTGTCCTTCGCCACGTCGAACAGCGTCACGGTGCGGCCCGACAGGTCGATGCGCGAGGCCGCGCCGAGCGTGACGTTGTCGGTCGCCGCCAGCACCAGCCGGCCGGAGGGCAGCACGATGCTGCCCTCCAGCCCGACGCGCTTCCCCCTGAGTTCCAGTGTCGCGCCCAGCGCGTCGCTCGTGCCGGGCGCCACGCCTTCGGGCACGGCCACGGTGATGTCGCCGCCCGCGGTGATGCGCACCGTCGAGGCCGCCTGCCCCGTGAGCACCGGCGCCACCATCGCGAGGTTGCCGCCTTCGTAGGCGTAGCCCTCGCCCGGCGTGTACGCGCCCTGCCGCTGGTGCACCGCGAGCGTGCCGCGACCGCTCGAAGTGACGCGTTCGCTGGCGTTCAGTTTCACGTCGGCAAAGCCCAGCGCCAGGCGCGCATCGGTGGCCTGGCCGCTGGGCTGTGCATAGGGGCCGTGGCCCAGCACGATGGTGCGGGCGCCGATGTCGAGCGTGCCCGCGCCCAGCAGGTCGGCCATGGCCGCGCCGGGCACGGCATCGGAGCCGGACCAGACGAACTCGCCCGCCCGGATGGCGGCCACATCGCCCGCCGCGCCATAGCCGTGGATCGCCGGCGTGCCGAACACCAGCCGGTCGAGGCCGCTGGCGTCGAGCTTCACGGCGCCGAAGATGTTCACGGCGTCGCGCGCGTTGAAGATCAAGGTCTCGAGCGCCGGCGCGCCGATGGCGGTGTTGCCCGCCAGCAGGCGGTCCAGCCGCGCCTGGTTCAGCGCCAGGCCCAGCGGCAGGCGGCCGTTGGCGCCTGCCGCCGCAATGGCGGCGTCCTCTCCGAGGTTGACGGCGGCCACCGCGAGCGACAGGTTGCGCGTGCCGTAGGACACGTTGTCGGCCAAGGTCAGCGCACCGTTCGTGGCGATGGCCAGCGTGCCCTCGGACACCAGCTGCGTCGCGCCGCTGCACGAGGCCGTCACGCACTGGCCGACGTGGATGCCGACGGAATACGGCACATCGGGCGACGACGCGCCCAACTGCAGGTTCAACCAGCCGTTCGACAACGCCAGCACCGAGGTGCCCGTGAACACATAGCCCGCGCTCGAATCGAAGCCCGAGGCCTTCTGGCCCAGGGTGCTGAGCGAGGCGCCTTCCTCGATGACGATCTGCTGCTCGCCCACAAAGCCGGGACTGCTCGCCAGCACGATGTCGCCCGCCGACAGGCGCGCACCGCTGCGCACCACCAGGCTGCCGTCGCCGTCGATCGTGGCCAGCCGTCCGCGCTGGCCGTACTCCTTCACGGCGATGCCCCCGTTGAGCACCAGCCGGGGTGCATGCAGCTTGCTGAGTTCGTCGGCCTGCACCGACGCACCGGCCAGGCCGGTGGCGGCCGTCTGCCCCGCCGCCAGCACCTCGCCCAGGCCGCGCACGTTCACGGTGCCGCCGAAGCCGTCGGTGCCGGGCGCCGCATCCAGGCGCACCTGGCCGTCGAAGGTGAAGCCCAGGCGGTTCGTGTCGCTGTCGGTGGGCTTGGCCAGGAAGATGTCCAGCGTCTTCGCGTCGACCGTGAGCATGCCGCGCGCGAAGCCCTGGCGCGCTGCGTCCGCGCGCATGAACGTGTTGTAGTCGGTCTCGCGGTAGCTCGAATGCGCACGCACCTGCGTGCCCGGCGTGAGCACCAGGCGGTTTGGCAGCGTCTCGCGGATTGCGGTGTGGGCCACGCCCAGGTAGCCGGGCGCAACATACGAGCCGTTGCCCACGCCGGTCACGCCCGACAGGCCGATGCGGTCGCCCGCGCCGATCTCCACGCGGAAGGCGCCGGGGAGCAACGCATAGGTCGAGGGCATCAGCGTGTAGGTGCCGGCCGGCAGGCCCGGCACGCCGGCCGGAAGGGTCACCTGCTGCCCCACCGCCGGTGCGCCGAAGCCGGCCTCGGGCGCCACCGGCGCGTAGCGGGCCGCGCTGCCGGGCACGATGGCATACACGCCGCTGCGGCGGTCGCTGTAGCCGTTGAAGGGGTTCGCGTTCGCGAGCGGCGTGGCCAGCACGTCGACCGAGCCGCCCCGACCGGTGGCGAAGCCCGCGCCCGACAGCGTGCCGCCACCCGACAGGTCGAGCAGCGAACCGGCCTGCGCGTCGACATGGCGGGCGTTGAAGCCGATGCCGCGCCGGACGGCTGCAGAGCCTTCCATTCCGCCCGCGCCGACCGGCGTCACGGCCTGTCCGCCGTAGCGATAACTCAGGCCGTCGACCGTGCCGCCATAGGGCATCTGCAGTCCCGCACCGCTCACCGAGGTTTCGCTGCCCGCCAGCAGCGTCACCCGTTCGGCCACCTCGCCCGTGAAGCTGGAGCCCAGTTGCAGGCGTCCCAGCGGGGCACGCAGGATGCCCCCCTGTTCGATGGTCTCGGCGCCGAGCCGCAGGCTGCCGAACGCCGAGTACGGCGTCGCGACCTCGCCGTCACCGTGGCGGCGGATCGCCAGCACGCTGCCCTCGGCGTAGCGCGGCGTCTCGCCGGAAGCCGGGTCCCGTGGCATCACGCCTGCCAGGATCCGGGCACTGGCATCCGTGGCCGGGTACACCTGCGCGGCGGTCAATGCCAGGTTGCCGGCGGTTGCCAGCTCCGTCGTGATGTCGGTGAGCCCCTCGCTCCCCATGCCGCCCAGAAGACGGATGTCGCCGCGGCTCGTGAGTTCGACGGCTGCGAATCCGCGCCGGTCCATCGCGTAGTTCGAGGTGCGCAACTCGACTGTCGCTCGTGCACCGAAGCCAACGCGGTCGCGCACGTCGATCAGGTCGGCGGCGACCGCGAAGGTGCCGTCGGGCACCTGCGTGGACGGCCCTTGCGCCCAGCCGGCCTCGGGCATGGTCGAGTCATCGGGGACCTTCGGCCTGCGCACCCCCGCCAGCCGGACATAAGGCGCACTCAGCGACACCGAAGACCCTGCCGCCGCTGCGTCGCTGTGCGCGTACGAAGCTGCGTAGAGGCGCAGGCTCTGTCCCAGGTTCAGTGCGACGTCGCCATCGAAGCTCAACGGACCATGAACCAGCAGCGACAGGTTGTCGAAGCCCCCGGCCTCGATGCGGTCGACGCCGATCCGGCCCGTGCCCGTGCGCAGCAGCTGTCGTGCGTCGAACCGCGAGGCTGCGACCGCGAGCGGGCTGTCGCCTTGCGTCTGGGCCAGCACCAATTCGCGATGACGCAGGAGTTCGCCTGTCGTGAGCACGGTCGGGTAGATCGCCGACTCGAGCGCCAGTGCCAGCGTGCCGCCCGCGGCGCCCGCCCCGCCCGCCGCCGCGCGCAGCGTGCCGTCCAGGTAGAGGCCCTGGCTCGACGAGAGGACGATGGTGCCGCCATTGCTCGCCACCGGCACCGGCGAGGTCATGCCGCGCGGCCCGCCCGCGCCCGGATCGAGGTCCGCGCGCGTGCCCGACGCATCGAGCAGCGCGCCCGGACGGATCACGACGAAGGCTTCGGGCGCCTGGGTCAGCCCGGTCTGCTCCCAATCGAATGCGCCACCGATGCGGATCGTGCCGCCGTCGGGCACCTGGCCGTAGGCCCGGCCGAAGTTGTCGTGCGCCACCACGGCCCGCGCCGAGGTGTCGAGCACGGCGCGCTCGCCGATCCACACCAGCCCGGGCTGGCCCTGACTGCCCGTCTGTCCACTGCCGGGCAATCCGCTGCTCTCCACGCTGATGGTGCCGCCCGGCGCGCGCAGCAGGCCGTCGACCGTGATCTCCCGGCCGCGCAGGTTGATGGACTGGGCCGGGTCGACCGTGATTTCGGCCCCCGGGCGCACGTCTATCGGCGCCCGCGACACTGTGGCAACACCGTTGTCCACGAGCGCCTGCAGCTGCAGGCTTGCACCGCCGCGCTGCGTGAGCACGCCGCGCACCGGGTCTTCGGTCCACAGCGGCGGCATCCACAGCGCGAGTGCGCGCTCGGGCTCGCTGCCGCCTGCGACGGTCTTCGCATCGGGCGCAAAGCGGTAGACCGGCATGCGCACGTCGAGCTTCGCGCCGTCGGCCACGACAAGGCCGAGGTGTCCGTTGATGTCGTAGCGCGAGAAGCCTGACCGGAGGATGCCGCTGTCGATGCCGATCTGCGCGAGGGCCGTGACGGGCCGGTTGAACACGGTGCCGGCCGCCACCCGGGTGCCGCTCGCAATGGTGAAGTCGGCAGGGGCTACCTGGCCTGCGTGGACAGTCGTCGGTTGGGCGGTGATGCTCAACCCGTTCGGGAAGACCGCAGCGGGAACGACGAAAGAGATAGGAAACTCCTCGACGCTGGACATCCACACGATCCTCGCACCCGCAGGCACCGTGACAGGCTCCTGGCCTTCGTCCGTGCCCCAGGAGCGAAAGGTCGTCGACGCGCCATTCACGATGGCCGTGATCGCATAACTGCCTCGCGTACTCTTCGGACGAGGCAACGTCCAATCCGCTGCGATGGTGACGGCTTTCTCGCCATCATCGAAGAACGGCGACGATCCCAGCGTTTCTCCCGGAAGAGCCCGTGTGCGCTCGTACTGGTAGTCAACCGGCAGGATGCTGCCCGCCTTCACCTGGTAGTCCTCCAGCAGGATCAGGTCGGTGGCCGCGCGCTCGCCGAGTGCCTCGCCGCCGATCACCACCCCCGTGCCCGACGCCATCCGCAAGGTGCCGCCACCGCTCACCCCGTAGCCCCGGATGTCGCCATCCGCATGCAACAGGCCGTGGGTCGCCACAGGGGCCAGGGTGAAGCTGTCCGCCAGCAGGTCCACATCGCCGCCGCGCCCGCCGCGCGTCTTGCCGTTGGCCAGCACCGCGCCGCCCGACGACACGTCGATCAGCGAACCCGCAGCCAGGTCGATCGCGCCCGTGCTGCGGATGCGCACCGCGCCGCCATCGAGGTACGGCAGGCCGCTGCTGCCCGACGGGTCCATCTGCAGGTTGCTCCAGAGCCCGCGCGCATCGAGCGTCACGCCGGGCGCGACGCGCACGCCGATGGTCTCGGGCACCGTGCCTTCCGCCAGCGGCACGCTGACCTCGCCCGGTCCCCCCACGTTGGTGGCGCTGCGCACCACGTTGCCCAACATGATCTGGCCGCCGCGCGCCGTCAGGTCGCCGCGCACCGCCACCGTCGTCGCGTGCAGCGCGATGCGCCCGCCCGGTGCCACGCTCAGCGCGCCGTCCACCACGACCTCCTTGCCGGCCACGGCCACGAGTGCGCCCAGGCCGAAGCCGCTGAGCTGCCGGCTGTCCAGGCGCAGCGCTTCCTTGTCGGCGGCGGGCAGCGGGTCGCCGGCCCCGAGCCTGGCCGTGTCGGCGCTCGCCGCACCGTCTGCGAACACGATGCGATCGAGCGTCGGCACCAGCTGGCGGAAGATGCCCACCGCGCCCTTCGTGGGGTCGTCGTTGAAGCCGACGACCTGGTCGTTGCCGAGCGTGAGTTGGCCCGCGCGGGCCGCCGCAGCGTGCGACTGCGCGTAGCCGTCGAGTGCCGCGTCGCTCTTCGTGCCCTGCCCCGGCCCTTGGTAGGCGGTGGCCGTGATGTCGCCGCGCAGCACCGCCGCGCCCGTCGCCACTTCGAGGCGGCCCGCGTCGCGGCCCACCGTGTAGCCGTTCTCGAGCCGTTGCTGCGGGCCGATCAGCGGGTTGTAGAAGTAGCCCGTGGTCTTGTCGCCCCAGCGCTTGTGTTCGTCTTCGAAGCCCTTGTAGACGCCGGTGTAGACGATGTCGGCCGGCGCGCTCGACGCCTCGTACAGCCGCCCGTCGCGGCCCTTGAGCCAGCTCTGGCGGATGACGCCGGTCTGCACGTCCAGCGTGCCGCCCGAGAGGTTGATGTTCGAGCCCGCCTGCGTCACCACCTCGGCGCCCGTGAAGACCACGTGGCCGCCCTGCGCCGCCCATTCGCCGATGCCGTGGCCCTGCAGGCCCAGGTAGCCGCCCACCTCGAGCAGGCCGCCCGCCGTATACCAGCGCTCGCCGTCGTAGCCGCCGGTGCCCGCGGCCACGCGCGTGAGCTTGCGCCGGTCGATCCACACGTTGCTGTTGTTGAGCATCGTGGTGTCGCGGTTGACCGGTGCGTCGCGCTGCTCGTTGCCCTGGATGTTGATCTCGACGTTGTTCGAGGCCATGGCCACGCGCACGCCCATGGCGCCCGACACGTCGAGCCGCGCGCCGTCGGCCACGGTGCTGCGCCCGCCCTGGCGGCCCGCGCTCACCGCGATCTGGCCGCCGGTGGCGAGCGTGGTCGACGCGCCTTCGAACAGCACGCCCCCGCCCGAGACGATCTCGATGCGCGACAGGTCGCGCCGGTCGTTGAGCTGCGCAAGGTTGTCGAACGCGCCCAATGCAGCGCCCCGGCGCAGCACGTCCTGCCTGGCCGACTCGTTGATGAGTGCGCTGCGCTGGCTGTCGAGCGCGGTGCGGCCGTCCTGCGTGTCGAGCAGCACCGCGTTCAACGCACGCCCGGTGACGGTGACACTGCTCTTCGCATCGGCGGCCGATGCCAGCAGATGGATCGTGCCGCGCGTGTCGACCGTGGTCGTGGCCAGCGCCACGCCGTCCTGCACCACCTTGCGCCCGGCCAGCGTGATGTCGCCCTCGGGCGCGCGCAGCAGGCCGGTGTTGCTCAACTGCCCCGCCGTGCTGTCGGGCAGGAACTGCGGCGCCACCTCGTTGCCGCGCGTGGTCGAGAAGGTGTTCTCGGCCGTGCCCTGGCCCGGGCGCACGATGAAGAAGTCGCCCGCCGCAAGCTGCGCCTGCCCGCGCGGCGTGGTGACGGTGCCGGCGTTGTGCACCTCCTTGCCCATCAGCAGCACGTAGCCGCCGCCCTGCGTCACCGAGGCCGGCGTGCGCGTGGTGAGCTGCGCGCCCGCCTCGACCTTCACCGCGCCCTGTGCATCGGTGAAGCTCGGTGCGTAGCCTTCGCCCGCGCGGGCGCTGTGGATGCCGCGCGCCTTGAACTGGTCGTCGCTGATGTGCGCGGCGGCCGCCACGAGGTTGCGCGTGTCGGTCTGGCTCGTGCCGCTGAACACGATGCCGTTGCGGTTGGCGATGAGCACCGTGCCGTCGGCCTTGATCTGGCCCTGGATCTGCGACGGCCTGGCCTTCGGGTCGTTCACGCGGTTGAGCGCGGCCCAGTCGGCCTGCTGGCGGAACTCGACCGTGGTGTTGCGACCGACGTTGAAGGTCTCCCAGTTCAGCACCGCGCGGTCGCCGGTCTGCTGGATCGCCACGTGCGTGCGGCCGTCGGCCGACGGCGTCTGCTCGGGTCTGCTCGCGTTGTGCCAGCCGGCCGTGAGGCTGTTGGTGTCGACAGCGAGCCCACCTTCGGTGAGACCGTCGGGCACCGACGACGGCGTGTTGCGTGCGGCCTCTCGCGCCGCCGCCTGCGCGGCCTGCTGCGCCGCAATGGCCTGCGCCGCGAGGTTCAGGTTGCTGATCGAACGCTGCAGCTGCGCATTCGCCTGCTGCTGTTGCAGCCCCGGGTTCGTGAGGCTCGACGCCGGCATGCCGTTCGGCAGGCGCCCGCTCTGGACCGCACCGGCCTGCGCCGCGCCCTTGTCGGCGAACCAGGCGGGGCTGAAAGCCTGCCGCGCCTGGGCCACGCCCAGCGCACCCGCGGTGGCCAGTGCCACGGCCAGCGCACGTGCCAGCGGCGTGAGGCGCAGCTCGCCCTCGGTCGAAACGGCGCGTCGGCGCGAAGAGTGGGCGTGCGGATTCAGGACCATGATGAGCGGGAGCGGAATGGCGCGAAGGGAGAAACGGCGGGATCGAACGCCGCCCGGGAACCCGGACGGCGCACGGACACATGGATGTCGTTCGCCGCGCGGGCGATCGACGGGAATCGAGGGGCAGGCAACGGCCGGGTCTGGCAGGCCGCGGGCAACAGCAACTGCCACAGCGCGAAGGCCTCGCGCCAGGCCCGCGCATGCGCCGCGCTGCGTGCACACCAGCCCGCGAGCGCCTGTGCCTCGGCCTCACTGCCATGCAGGCGGTTCAAGCGCACGACCCAGGCCAGCGCTTCGTCGCTCAGGCGGGTGTCATGAGGCGTCGGTTGCATACCCCATGACGAGCCTGCGCGATGCAACCCGTAAACTTTTTGCAGGCTGCTCGCGATGCGTCAGAAATTCAGCTCAGCAGCACGATGCCGCCGGGCAGGCTGCGCAACTTCGCGCCGTAGAGCTCGCGGATCATCGCCAGCGCGTTGTCGATGCTGCGCAGCGACAGCTGCATGCGCACCGCCACGCGGCCCAACGCCTCGTTGCGCAGGATGATCCGGCCCGGCCGGTAGCGGTTGATCTCCGCGATGACCTCGGCCAGCGGCGTGCCGTCGAACGACAGCACGCCCGTGCCCCAGGTGCTCACGTTCGCCAGGTCGGCGCGCACGACCTCGTGCAGCCCGCTGGGGTCGTACACCACCTGCCGGCCCGCCTCGACCGAACGCTGCTGCCCGTTCACCGACACCAGCACGCGGCCGTCGAGGCAGGTTACGCAGACTTCGGGGCCGGTGTGGCGGATGTTGAAGCGCGCGCCGCGCGCCTGCAGCCGGCCGCCACCGGCTTCGACGAACAGCTCGGCCTCGCCGGCCGTCGCGATCTCGGCTTCGCCGGCGACCAGCGTCAGGCCGCGCGCGCCCTGCAGGCGGTTGATCTGCGTCTGCGTGTTCATGCGCACACTGACGCCCTCGCCCAGCGCCACCTGCCGCTGCTCGCCGGTCGCGGTGCTGTAGTCGGCCGTCAGCTCGCCGACCGACGGCCACAGGCCCAGCGGCGGATCGACCACAAGCACACCCGCGGTCACCGAGGCCGCGACCGCGCCGCCAAGGAACGCACGGCGCCCCGGCGAATGCAGCGCGTTCGACAACGCCGGCCAGAAGCGGTGGCCCCGCGTGCGCGAACGTGCGGCTTCGGCCTGTCGTGCTGCTTCTTCGGCCAGCAGCGGATCGAGCGCGGACCACACGCGCATCAGCTCGCGCCAGGCCTGCGCGTGGGCGGCACTCAACGCGGCCCATTGCTTGAACGCATCAGCATCGGCGCGCGTGGCCTGGCCCGAATGCAGGCGTGCCCACCAGGCCCGCGCCTGGCGCTCCAGCTGGCCGGTTTCGGTATCGGGGGAAGACATGGCGCTCATCATCAGTTGTGTCTCGGCCCGGCAAAGTGGCCGCGCTGCACCGCGTCCACGTCCGGCAAATGCTTCTTGCAGTAGTCCAGCGCCGCGCGCAGCTCTTTCTCGACGGTGCTCAGCGACACCTCGAAGCGTAGCGCGATCTCGCTGTTGAGCAGCCCCTCGACCCGCGCGGCCACGAGGATCTCGCGGCGCCGCACCGGCATGCGCGCCAGCACGTCACTCAGCGCCTGCACGTCGCTGCGCGCGCTGGCGATGCGCTCGGGGTCGCTCGTTTCGTCCACGAGGTGAACGAGCGCATCGATCTCGCCGCGCACCAGCAGCACGCTGTCGCGGCGGTAACCGTCGGTCGCGATGTTGGCGGCCATGCGCAGCAGGTAGGCGTCGGCGTTGTGCACCGTGCCCGCGTCGCCCATGGCCGCGAGCCGCAGCCAGGTTTCCTGCATGGCGTCGGCCGCATCGTCGCGCGAACCGACGATGCGTTCGAGCTTGCCGCGCAGCTCGACATAGCGCGCGACCATGCGCGCGCGCAGCGTGGAGGCCAGGCTTTCACTCATGGCGCCACCGGCGGCGTGCAGTCGGTGCGCGCGCCCGGCCCTTCCGGCAACAGCAACACCACGAGCGGTTGCGGCAGCGACGGCGGCGGTGGTGCGCCGACCGACAGCCTCTGCACCTTGAGCCGCACCGCGGCGTCGCGGTCGGGTTCTCCGGTGGTGCTCAGCAGGCGAAAGCGGTCCACCGCGCCGCGCGCGTCCAGGTGCAGCTGCAGCGCGAGGCGGTAGCTGCCCGGCCGCGTCTGCGTGGTATCGCACAGGGCACCACGCAAGGCGTGCTGGACCTGTGCGGCATAGGCTTGATGCAAGACATCCCCTTCGTTGAAACCCGACCCCTCCAGGCCCGCCGCTTCCGGCGACAGGCCCGCCTCCTTCGGCCCTGCGGCGGCCTCGCGGATCACCACCGAGCCCGCGTTCGCATGGCGCGCCTCCATGCCCGTGCCGGCCAGCATCGCTTCGAGTGCCTCGGCCGCGCTCAGCGTGCCGCGCACCGCGCCCGACCGCCGCTGCGCGTGCTCGCCGTCGATCAGGATGTCCAGGCCGGTCATCCGGCTGTAGACATCGAGCGCATCGCCCAGCCGCTGCGGTGCGATGTCGAACGCCCGGCGCGCCGCCGATGCAGCCTTGGCGGCCGGCTCGGGTGGCTGCTGCGCCTGCACGCCCACGCCCCAGGCCAGGCACCCGATCAGTGCCAGGGCACGGACCGATGCCGCGTTCGCTCTCATACCGGTGGGACGCACAGGCTCCTGGGTGACTTCGTTCTTCCGTGCCCTCGGGACTGCGGAAGGCCGTGGTCACGGTAGTGATCGACGGTGACGCACGCATGACATTCATTCGTTCTGCTCCGCCGCGAACAGCGAAGAGGCCCCGGGAGCGGCCGCGCCGAAGCGCAGCCTCTCCACGGGGCCTCCGGTCGGCGAACGGGCGAGGCCCGTTCAGGCCGTACCGATCACTTACGGACGGCCCTTGCCGTTGCAGACGCTGGCGTAGCCGATGCTCAGCGAGCTGGAAGCGTTCAGGAAGTTGGCAGCGATGACGGCCTTCCAGTTGTTGTTGGCGGCCGGCGGCGTGCCCGGCGACGTGCCGTTCGGGAGCACCACGAAGTTGTGCGAGTTGGGGCCGGTTTCGATCTTGGCGTCGTAGGTCGTGCCGGTCAGGCCCGTCAGCAGGTTCTTGACCTTGGTCTGGATCGCGGCGTCCTTGTAGCACTGGTTCAACAGCAGGTTGGTGGTGCCGAAGATCGGGTACTCGGTGCCGGCGGCCGGCATCACGTAGGCGGGCACCCAGCTCAGCGGATTGGCCGCCGGGCCGTTCGGAAGCACCTGCTTGGCGAGCGCATTGCGGATCGAGCTGGCGACCGGCAGCACGTTGTTGATCTTCGCGACGACCGCGTTGCTCGCGCCCGTGTAGTTCGGCTCGGGGCTGAGGTAGCCCACGCGGCCGTCGGTACCGAAAGCGCCCGACACGCCGCTGCTGCCGGCAACGCCGACCCAGTGCGTGGGGATGACGTTGGCCGGCGAGAGCGCACCGCCCACCACCGTGGCGAAGTTGTTCGACACCGTGAAGCCGGCGCCCGGGCAAGCGGCCACGAGGTAGCGGCTCAGCAGCTCGGTGGTGCCGCTGTTGTCGGTGCGGTAGACCACCTTCACGGTCGTCGTGTCGGCCGTGCCGCGCACCTGGCCCCAGGTCTGGCCGCCGGTCTTGTTGCTGAAGATGGCGCACATCTTGGCGTCGGCCAGGTTCAGGTCGACGATGCCGGCGCGCTTGTAGGGGATGAGCACCGAGGTCGCCACGGCGGGCACCTGGATCATCGGGCCCCAGCCGGTGGCACCGGCGGCGTTGGCGGTATAGGTGTTGAACTCCGCCTGGGTCAGCGCGGAATCGCTGCCTGCGAAGTGCACCGACTGACCGGCGGCCCAGGCCGGTGTGCCACTCACGGACTCGTTGCGGAAGGCGGTCGCGCTGTTGCTGACGAAGCCCGTCTTGCCGGCGCCGCTGCCGGTGCCGGTGTAGCTGAAGTCGGTGAAGCCGACGCCGCTGGGCAGGATGTCGTCATAGAGCACTTCGGGCAGGGTCGCACCACCGCCGACGGCGATCTGGGCGGAAGCGGCGCCGGCGGCCACGAGGGCCGCCATCATCACGGCCGACAGGGCGACCGACTTGAACTTTGCACGCATGGAAACTCCTTTGAAGGGACCAGAAAATTTGACTCGTGTCGCCTGTGCAGCGACAGGATCGATGGTGCGTTCGCGAGGTGACAGCCACCCGAAAAAAGCTCGGGAACACGCACCCGTGAATGCGTGCGAAACGGGGCGTCGGCGTGCGCCAAGCTCCCGAACATTCAGCGCACCATCTGGTTGATTTCCATGATCGGCATCAGCACCGCGAGCACGATCGCCATGACCACGCCCCCCATGGCCAGGATCATCAGCGGCTCCAGCAGCGTGGTCAGGCGCATCGCGCGGCGCTCCAGATCTCGGGAGAGGTTCTGCGCCGCGCGCTCGAACATGGCCGCCAACGCTCCCGTCTTCTCGCCGCTGGCCACCAGGTGCACGAGGTTCGACGGAAAAATCTTCTGTGCCTTCAGCGCCGCCGCGAGCGGTGCGCCCTCCTTCACGCGGCCCGTGGCCTCGAGCACGCAGCGGCGCAGCCAGTCGTTGCCCAGGGTCTGGCGCGCGGCCTCGAGCCCGCGCAGCAGCGGCACGCCCGCGTCCATGAGGATCGCCAGCGTCGACGCAAAGCGCGCCGTGTCCACGCCAAGCGCATAGCGCCCCACCAGCGGCAGGCGCAGCACGAGCGCATGCCAGCGCAGCCGCCGCCCCGCATCGCGCAGCACGGCACGGGCGAGCAACCCGGCGCCCGCGCACACACCGGCCGTGAGCCAGCCCCATTCGCGCACGAAGGCGCTCGCCGCCAGCATCACGCGCGTGATGGCCGGCAGCTCCTGGCGCGCCTGCGCGAACGCGCCGATGACCTGCGGCACGACATAGCCCAGCAGGAAGACCACGATGCACAGCGAGACGAACCCGACGATGGCCGGGTAGATGAAAGCGGTGAGCACCTTGCCGCGCAGGGTGTCGCGGCTCTCGAGGTAGTCGGCCAGCCGCTCCATGACGCGTGCGAGGTCGCCCGAGTCTTCGCCCGCGCTCACGAGCGCGCGGTAGATCGGCGGAAAGTCGCGCGGCCGTTCGCCGAGCGCATCGGCCAGCCGCAGGCCGGCGCGCACGCCGTCGCACACCGCGCCGAGCGCCTCGGCCACGTGGCGGCGCTCGGCCTGTTCGATGGTGGCGACCAGCGCGGCTTCGAGCGTGAGGCGCGCGCCCAGCAGGCTCGCGAGTTCGCGCGTGGCCCAGCACAGTTCGGCCGCCCCGAGCTTTGGTTGCAGCCAGGCCAATGCGCCGCCGCTGGCTGCCTGTTCGCGGATGCCGAGCGGCGTCAGGCCGCGTTCGCGCAGCTGGGCGCGCACGGAGCGCGCGGACTCGCCCTCGGCGCTGCCCTGCTGCACCTCGCCGGCCGCGTTCGCCGCTTCGTACTGGAACCGTGCCATGGCAGATCAGCTGTCGCGCGTGACGCGCAAGATTTCCTCGGCGGTGGTCACGCCTTCGCGCACCCAGCGCTGGCCGTCCTCGCGCATCGAGCGCATGCCGTGTCGCACGGCAGCGGCGCGCATCGCTTGTTCGTCGCCGCCTTCGTGAATCAGGCGCCGGATGTCGTCGTGCACCACGAAGAGTTCGTGGATGCCCGTGCGCCCCTTGAAGCCCGAATGGCCGCAGGCCGCGCAGCCCACGGGCACGTAGACCGTGCGGCCGTCGTCCTGCACGCGCGGTGCCTTGCAGGCCGGGCACAGGCAGCGCACCAGCCGCTGCGCCAGCACGCCCAGCAACGAAGACGACAGGAGGAAGGGCTCGATGCCCATGTCGCTCATGCGCGTGACGGCCGACACCGCGTCGTTGGTGTGCAGCGAAGCCAGAACGCCGTGGCCCGTGAGCGAGGACTGCACGGCGATCTGCGCGGTTTCCAGGTCGCGGATCTCGCCGATCATGAGGTTGTCGGGGTCCTGCCGCAGCGCAGCGCGCAGGGCCGCGCCGAAGGTCATGCCGATCTTGGCGTGCACCGGAATCTGGCCGATGCCGGGCAGGTCGTACTCCACCGGGTCTTCGACCGTGAGGATGTTGCTGGTGCCCAGGTCGAGCTGGCCCAGCGCGGCGTACAGCGTGGTGGTCTTGCCGCTGCCCGTGGGGCCGGTGACCAGCACGATGCCGTGCGGCTGGCGCACCAGCCGCGTGAGCTCGGCCAGCGTGTCGGGCGCCATGCCCAGCCGTTCGAGCCGCAGCCGGCCGGCGTCTTTCTCGAGCAGCCGCAGCACGGCGCGCTCGCCGTGCGCCGTGGGCACGGTGGACACGCGCACGTCGATCGGTCGCCCGCCCACGCGCAGCGTGATGCGCCCGTCCTGCGGCAGGCGTTTTTCGGCGATGTCGAGCTGCGACATGATCTTGATGCGCGAGATCAGCGCCGCATGCAGCGCCCGGCGCGGCGTCACCACGTCGCGCAGCGTGCCGTCGACGCGAAAGCGCACCACCGAATGGGTCTCGAAGGATTCGAGGTGCACGTCGCTCGCGCCGTCGCGCGCGGCCTGCGTGAGCAGCGCGTTGATCATGCGGATGACGGGCGCGTCGTCCTGCGCGTCGAGCAGGTCGGTGACGGCCGGGATGTCCTGCATCAGCCGCGCCAGGTCGACCTGCTGCTCCACCGCGCCGACCACCGAGGCGGCGTCGCCCGATTCGGCCTGGCGCTCGGCGAGCAGGCGTTCCATGTCGTCGTCGCCCACCTGCCGCAGCGGCAGCGCGCCCAGCAGGCGACGCGCCTCGACCACGGCCCAGCCGGGCGTGCGCGGGCTGACCGCCAGGAAGGCCGCCTCGCCGTCGCGCTGCACCGCGACGCGCTGGCTGCGGGCCCAGGCCTGGGGCAAGGCGGTGTCGGCGCGGGCCGTGTTCATGGCGTCACCACCCGTTCGGGCCGGTAGCCCAGCTCGCGCAGCACGGCGACCGCGTTGTCCACGGCCTGCGGCTCGCGCGGCACGTCCACGCGCACCATCGCGCCCTCCCCGCCCGGGCCGCCGACGATGTAGGCGCCGATGCCGCTCACGCGCACGCGCTGCACGATGCGCAGCGCCTCCTGCTCGGTCTTCGTGTCGGCGAACTGCACCACGGTGACCTTGTCGTTGGCGCCGCCGTACAGCGCGGCCGGGTCGGACTCGACCGTCACGCCCGTCGGCAGCCGCGAGCGCTGCGTCGGTGGTGGCGGCGGCGCCGCGGCGGGTGTCTGGCGCACCGCACTGGCCGTGGCGGTGGGCGGCGGTGGCTGGTCGCGCGTGTGCTCCCAGCTCTGGGGGCGCAGGTCGACCTCGGGCGCTGATCCCGGAGCGCGCAGGCTGGGCAGGTCGGCCGGCGGCAGCAACGGCGCGCCGCTGTCGGGCAACAGGCCGTGCGCCATCGGGCGCGCGCGGCCCTGCTGCAGGCGCATGAAGTTGTAGCGGTCGAGCGTGAGGCCGCGGCTGGCGTTGGCGTCGCGGATCACGTAGGGCCGCAGGAACACCATGAGGTTGGTCTTGACGCGCTGGCGCTTGTCGTAGCGAAACAGGTTGCCCAGCACCGGCAGCGAGCCCAGGCCGGGCACGGCCTCGGTGCCGTTGGCGACGCTGTCTTCCATCAGCCCGCCCAGCACCATGATCTGGCCGTCGTCCACGAGGATGCTCGTATCGAGCGCGCGCTTGTTGGTGACGATGCCGGCCGCGCCCGAGGTCTGCTCGTCGATGCTGGACACCTCCTGGTAGATGTCGAGCTTGACCGTGCCGCCCTCGGAAATCTGCGGCCGGATGTTGAGCTTCAGACCGATGTCCTCGCGCTGGATGGTCTGGAACGGGTTGGTGCTGCTGTTGCCGTTGGTGATGTACTGGCCGCTCACGAAAGGCACGGTCTTGCCGACCATGATCGAGGCCGGTTCGTTGTCCAGCGTGAGGATGTTCGGCGTCGAGAGGATGTTGGCGCCGTCCTTGGCCTGCAGCGCGCGCGCCAGCACCTTCAGGTTGAGCACCTCGCCCACGCCCGGCAGGTTGATGGTGCCGTCGACCACGCCGATGTTCAGGCCGCGCGGCATGGCGTCGATGGTGGTGCGCGCGTTGGCGTTGAGGCCCGCGCCGCCGAAGTTGGTGCCGCCGCGCACGCGGCCGTTATTGCCGCCGGCCATCCACTGGATGCCCAGCTCGGCCGCGTCGCGCTCGGTGACCTCGACGATCAGGCTTTCGACCAGCACCTGCGCGCGCCGCTGGTCGAGCAGGTCGATCACGCTGCGCAGGCTGCGGTACATCGGTTCGGGCGCCGCGATGATGAGCGTGTTGGTGGTGGCGTCGGCCTGCACCGTGACACCGCCGCTCGAGAACGCGGTGGACGTGCCGCCGGTGCCGCCTGCCGCACCCTGCGCCTGGCCATTGGTGCCGCCGGCCGTGCCGCGCAGGCCACCGAACTTGCCGGCGGTGCTTGCCGTGGCGCTGCCGGACGTGGACTGGCTGCCAGTGGCCGACGTACCGTTCGCCGTGCCGCCATTCGCCGCCCCCGCCCCACCGAGCATGCCGCCCGCGCCCAGCGCGGCGCGCACCGAGCTGCCGCCGCCGCCCGTGGCCGTCTGGTCGCCCGATTCGCCCGTGAGCAACCCGCGCAGCACGTTCGCCAAGTGCACCGCCTGCGCGTTGCGCAGGTAGACCACATGCAGGTTGCCCGGGTCGCCCTGCGCGCTCTCGAGCTTGCCGATGAGTTCGCGCGCCAGCGCCGTGCGGCCCGGGCTGCTGGAGCGGATCACGATGCTGTTGGAGCGCGGGTCGGCCAGCACCACGATGTCGCGCCGGCCTTTTTCGCCGCTGCCTTCGAGCAGCTCGGTGGCCAGCGCGGCGATGTCCGTGGCAATGCCGTTGCGCAGCTTGACCAGCTGGGCGTCGAGCGCGGTCGGCGTGTCGATGCTCTCGATGATGCGTGCCAGCCGCTCGAGGTTGTCGATGTAGTCGGTGACGACCAGCGTGTTGTTGGCGGCATAGGCCGCGATGCTGTTCTCGGCCGCGACCAGCGGCTTGAGCACCGGCACCATCGCTTCGGCGTTCTCGTAGTTGAGCCGGAAGGTGCGCGTCGCGAGCCCGCCGCCGGGGCTGCGTGCGTTGACCGCGCCGCCCTGCTGCTTCGCGTCGGCCACGGGCACGACGCGGCTCACCTCGCCCACGTCGACGATTGCGAAGCCGCGCATGCGCAGCGCCGAGGCCAGCATGCCGTAGGCGGTGGCGGCCGGCACCTCGCCTTCGGAGACCAGCGTGATCTGCCCCTTCACGCGCGGATCGAACAGGAAGTTGCGACCCAGGAACCGCGCCAATGCCGAGACCACCGAGGTGATGTCGGCATCGACGAAGTTCAGCACCACGCGCTCTTCGGCACCGGCACGCGGCGCGGTCTTGGCAGGCGGCGATGGGGTCGCGGCGCTGGCGGCGATCGCGAACACACCCAGGCAGCATGCCGCCGTCCATCGGCGCAGGGCCGCGCCGTTTCGATCTCGTGTCACTGGCCATCCTTGGTGAGTTGTGTGGACTGCAGCGCCACCGCGCCGCGCACGCGGCCCTGCGGCGTGCCCTCGCTGTCGTCGTCGGAACTGTCGATGCGCTCCAGCTGCGCCCGCGTGACCTCGAGATCGCGGCGCGCCGAGACCGCCACGAGCCAGGCGAACACCTGCGCGGCCGGCACGGGCTCCGGGAACTCGACGCGCCATGCGCGGGCGGGCTGCGCCGGGCTCCCGGCTGCGGGCGGCGCGTCGGCCACGGCGTCGTGCAGGCGGTAACGCCCGCGCAGGCCGGCGCGGTCGAGGGCGGCGTCGATGCCGCCCTGCGCCGTGTCTGGCATAGCGTGGGCGCCGGGCACATCGGCCAGCAGCGTGTCGAGTTCGGCGGACTGGGCCCGCCGCTTCGGCAGGTCGCGCTGCCAGCGCGCGGCGGTGTCGAGCGCGGGACGGGCGAGGCCCAGCCACAGGATCGCGAGCACCACCAACAGCAGCGCAACGCCCGCGCCGAGCCGGTCGCGTGCGGGAAGCCCACGCCAGCGCCCGATCGCTTCGCGTGCCATCCGCCGCGCGGGGTCGAGGAGGACGCCACCCCTTCGGGACAGGTTCACGGGGTGTCCTTCTCTGCGCGGGCCGTGGCCGGCGTGATGCGCAGTGCGCCGGCCTCCGGGTCGGCGGACAGGCTTCGCTCGCGCGCCTGCGCCTGCAGCACGCGCAGCGCCTCGGTGTTCGGCGCCGCGCCCTCGCGCCAGCGAACGCGCAGCTCGCCCGCCGTGTAGTGCAGCGCCTGGACCTGCCCGGCCGGCAGCTGCGCGAGCAAGCCCACCGCCGCGCGCGACAGCGCCGCGTAGTCGCCGCCGACCGCAGCCTGCGGTGCCTGGCCCGCCCGCGCCTCCTTCTGCTGGCGCGCCTGCTGCACCGGGTTGACGACCACGGGCAGCTCGGGAAACGCAGCCTTGACCCGCGCGGCCATCTCCCGCTTCAGGGCCTGGCCTTGCGTCGCCAGCCGGTGGGCATGCACCTGGAGGCCGGCCGTCCACACCAGCGCGGCCATGGCGGCCCACAAGGCCGCCGGCCGCAGCAGCGCCGCCACGCCCGAGTGTGACTGCGCGGGGTCGCTCGCGGACAGCGCCCAGCGCCAGCCCTCGCCCGACCAGCGCGCCGCGTCGCCCTCCTCCTGCGCCGTCCAGTGCACGGCGGGCGACGCTGCCTCGCCGGTCGTCACGTGCGCCGCCAGCGCGGTGTCGCGGTCCGCATCGTGCGGCAGCGCCTGCATGAAGCCCGCGCCGGCGCCCGTACGCACCACAAGCCAGCGGTCCAGCTGCAGGCCCGTCCAGCCCTGGCTGGGCGTCGGCAGGAAGGCGGTCGGCAGGCACAGCGCGCGCGGCGCGATGCCGTGCCGCCGCAGCAGCGCCAGCCAGCGCGCCATTGCGTCGCGCGCGATCCAGGCGGCCGGCACCGTGCCGTCGGCCCCGCGCGGGCCGATGCCCACCGCCAGCGCGTCGATCGGTTGCAGCGCACAGGGCTCGATGGCCCCGAGCACCGCCGCATGCAGGTGCCGCCCGGTCAGCGGCGGCAGCGCGAAGCTCGCCAGCGCCACCTCGCCCGGCGCCAGCGCGACCTCGAGATGGCGCGCCTCGAAGCGGCCGGCCACGGCCGCCAGCGCGAGCGCGCCGCCGTCGTGCCACCGACCGTCGGCGGCGCGCCAGCCGCAGTGCACCTCGGCGTCCACGGGATCGGCTTCGCCCTCGCCCGGCCAGGGCGGCAACTGCAGGCGCAGGCGATCGACCTTCAGGGCGCTCACACGCCCTCCCGCAGCCAGACCACGCGCGGCACGCTGGTCTTGTCGTCCTGCAGCAGCGCCACCTGCACGAACTTCGTGCGCGGCGTGTCGAGCACGCTGGCCACGCGGAACCAGTTGCTGTCGATGCCGATGCGCACGTCGCGCTCCTCGAGCGTGGGCATCTGGAGCCGGTTGGCAAAGTCGCCGCGGTTGATGAACCACTGGCCGCGGTCGCGCGCGGCGAGCAAGGCGCGCGCCTTGTCCAACGCCAGCCCGGGCACGCCGGCCGCGAGCAACTCGGCGCTGGCCGTGTTCGCGTTGATCCAGGTGCGCGCCGGCAGCAGCGTGACGAAAGGCGCGAGCCGCGCGATCACGCCGGCATCGACGCCGGGCACGGCCAGCAGGTCTTCGAGCACGCGCGGGCGCGGAGCCTGCGGGGCGCGCGGCAGTTCGGGCGGCAGGCCCAGCGTCGCGGCCATGGTGTCGGCCGCCGCATCGGGCATCGTCTGCGCGGCTTCGCCTTCGGGGTCGGCGATGCTGCCGACCACGCGCCGCATGAGCGCCTGCGCCTGGGCCTGCGAGACGCCCGTCATCGTGCAAAGCCGTTGGAACACGGCCGCTTCGGCCGAATCGATGCGGCCCCGGTCGACGAGGTTGCGCAGGTTGAATTTGCTTTGCTCGTCGCTGATCTCGCTGAGCAGCCGCGCGCCCTCGGCGGCCACCTGCCCTGCCACGGGCCCGGCGAACGGTCGGGTCCACAGGCCGTCCAGGCGCGTGGTCGGCTCGCGCACGGCCTCGGCGCGCAGCAGCCGCTGCGCCGCACCCAGCTCTCCGCGCAGCAGCCAGCGCGCCTGCACGCGCGATTGCTCGCCCTGCGTGGTGCGGATGAAGGCCGACTGCCGCCCGAGCAGCGCGGCTGCCAGCGCGGCGATCACCGCGACGATCAGCAAGGCGCTGATCACCGCCATGCCGCGCATGCGCCGTTGCCGGCGGCCTGTTCCGATCCCTGCCATCGCGCCCACGGTGCCGTTCCCGCGCTACCAGGAGCCGATGTCCGCGTTGGCTTTTTCTCCGTCGGGCTCCCCGTCGGCGCCCAGCGAGAACACGTCGACCTCGCCGTGCGTGCCGGGGTTCAGGTACTGGTAGGGGTTGCCCCACGGGTCCTGAGGCAGGCGTTCGAGGTACGTGCGCCAGTTGGTCGGCACCTTGCCCGTGGCCGGCTTCTCGACGAGCGCGCGCAGGCCCTGCGTGGCGCTGGGGTAGGCGCCGTTGTCCAGGCGGTAGAGCTTCAGCCCCTGCATGATCGCGGCCACGTCCTGCCGGGCCGCGGTGGCGCGGGCCTGGTCGGGGCGGTCCATCAGGCTCGGCACGATGAGCGCGGCGAGCACGCCGATGATGACCAGCACCACCATCAGCTCGATGAGGGTGAAAGCCCGCTCGGCACGGCGACGGATTGAACGGGCGGCCATGTTCCACAACTCCCGGGAAAAGACTTCACAAGGACAACGACGAGCACTGCGGGCCATCCTCGCAGCGGCGCATGTCAGTCCGATTGAAAATCCTCGGGAGTTCGGTGACAGGCCTTCAGTCGTCGAGGGTTTCGACGCGCAGTGCGATCACCGGACCGACCACCACTGGGCTCGTCTGCAACGCGTGCAAGGCGAGATCGACCGCGCCTTGCAGCGCCGATTCGGTGATCACCAGCACCTGCGGCGCCGCCTCCGCCGGCCCGTTCGCCAGCACCAGTTGCCGCACCGGCAACCGCTGCGCGGCCAGCAGCTCGGCCACGGCCGCGATGTCGGTCGCCGCCTGCACCGGCACGCGCAGGTAGTGCGCGCTGCGCACGGCCGCGCGCGGCAGCACCGGCAGTTCGCGCACCGCATGCGCATGAAAGCCCGTGTGCGGCACGCGCTGGCCGGCGTGGGTGCCGTCCAGGCGCGCCACGTCGACCAGGTCGGCGATCACGGCCGAGGCGGTCTGCTCCGAACCGGCGCCCGCGCCGTAGTACATCGTGACGCCCGCCGCGTCGGCCTTGACCATGATGCCGTTCATCGAGCCGTTCACCTGCGCGAGCAGGTGCGTCGCAGGCACCAGCGCGGGTTGCACGCGCAGCTCCACCCCTTCTTCACGTCGGCGCGCCACGCCCAACAGCTTCACGCGAAAGCCCAGCTGCTCGGCGCAGGCCACGTCCACACGTTGCAGCGCGGTGATGCCCTCGACCTGCGCGTCGGCAAAGCGCACCGGCATGCCGAAGGCGTTGGCGGCCAGCAGCGCGGTCTTGTGGGCGGCGTCGACGCCCTCGATGTCGAAGGCCGGGTCGGCCTCGGCATAGCCCAGTGCCTGGGCCTGCGCGAGCGCGTCGCCGAAGTCCAGGCCTTCGTCGCGCATCTTGCTCAGGATGAAGTTGGTGGTGCCGTTGACGATGCCCGCCACCCATTCGATGCGGTTGGCCGTGAGGCCCTCGCGCAGCGCTTTGACGATGGGAATGCTCACCGCCACCGCGCCCTCGTACATCACGGCCACGCCGTGCGCGCTGGCGGCGGCGAAGATCTCGGGGCCGTGCACGGCCAGCAGCGCCTTGTTGGCCGTGACCACGTGCTTGCCGTGCGCGATGGCCGCCAACACCCAGTCGCGCGCCGGGCCGGTGCCGCCGGCCACCTCGACCACCACGTCGACGTCGGGGTCGGTGGCGACCTGCATCGGATCGGCCGTGAGCGCCACGCCCTCGCCCACGATGCCCTGGGCCCGCGCGAGGTTGCGCGCCGCCACCACCGTCACCTCGATGCCGCGCCCGGCGCGGGCGGCGATGAGGTCCTGGTTGCGGGCCAGCACGCGGAAGGTGCCCGCGCCCACGGTGCCGATGCCGATCATGCCGACGCGCAGGGGGCGAATGGCCGCAGGATGGCTGGGCTGGGGCAGGAAGGACGAGACGGGATCGCGGTACATGGGCTTCTCCAAACAACGAACGAACAAGACAAACAAAAAAACCCAGCTGCCAGCTGGGTTTCGTTCATTCGGGAGAAGAGACACCAGGTGGCTGCCGGAGCGGCCACCCTGCGCGTGCTCAGGGGGCCGCGGCGGTCATGGTGGTAATCATTCGTGCATTCACTGCGTCGCTCGTTCGCACGCAGGCGGCGAACGGCATCGTGCGGCCGACAACGGCGGCGCTGGATGCTGCAACGGGGGAAAGTGAAAGGCACGACATGAGCCGGCGAGTGTACACGCGGTGCTTGCGGCACGCCCCGATCCGGGCAAACTAGGGCATGGACAAGCATTTCCTGACCCCCCTGTTCGCCCCGGCGTCGATCGTGGCCTTCGTCGGCCAGCCCAGCGATCCGGGGGGCCAGACCGCCTTGGGCCGCACGCTGCGCGAAGCCTTCCGGGCCGACCGCTTCGACGGCACGCTGCGCTTTCTGGACGTGCGCACCCAGGGCACGCTCGAAGAGCTGGCGCAGACGCATGCCGACCTGGCGCTGATCGCGCTGGCGCCGCACGACGTGGCGGCCGCCCTCGAGATCGCGGGCCGCATCGGCTGCAAGGCCGCGGTGGTCATCTCCACCGGCATCGCCGCCGAGCAGGCCGCGCAGTGGCGCAAGATCGCGCGCCGCGAAGGCGTGCACCTGCTGGGCCCCAACTCGCTGGGCTTCCAGCGCCCGCCGCTGCACCTGAACGCCAGCGTGGCCGGCCCGCTCGCGCGCACCGGGCCGCTGGCGCTGGTGTCGCAGTCGGGCGCGCTCACGGCGTCGATGCTCGACTGGGCACGGCAGAACGGCGTGGGCTTTTCGAGCGTGGTGTCGCTCGGCCCGCACACCTCGGTCGACATTCCGCAGGTGCTCGACTTCCTGGCCAACGATTCGAGCACGCACAGCATCATCGTGTACCTCGAAGGCATTGCCGACGCGCGCCGCTTCATGAGCGCGCTGCGCTCGGCCTCGCACGCCAAGCCGGTGGTGGTGCTCAAGGCGGGCCGCAAGCCGGCCGGCAACGAGGCCGCGCAGACGCACAGCGCGGCCATCGTGGGCAGCGACGACGTGTTCGATGCCGCCCTGCGCCGCGCGGGCGCGGTGCGGGTGCGCTCCTTCGTCGAGCTGTTCTCGGCCGCCAAGTGCCTGGCCTCGCGCTACCGGCCGGTGGGCAAGCGGTTGGCCGTGGTCACCAATGGCGGCGGCCCCGGCGTGCTCGCGGCCGACTGGATCAACGAGATCGGCCTCGACCTGGGCCGCCTCTCTGCACCCGCGCAGCGGTCGCTGCAGCCGTCGCTGCCGGCGCTCGCGTCGCTCACCGACCTCATCGACCTGTCGGAAGACGCCACGCCCGCGCACTTTCGCGCCGCCATCGACACCGCCTCGGCCGACAGCCAGATCGACGGCGTGCTCGCCATCTTCTCGCCCAAGGCCGGCGTCGACGCGGCCGCCACGGCGCGCGCGCTGGCCGACATTCCGCGCCCCATGCCCAAGCCGCTCTTGTCGTGCTGGATGGGCGACGCCTCGGTGGGCAATGCGCGGGCCGTGCTGGCCGAGGCCACCATCCCGAGCTTTCGCACGCCCGAGGCGGCCGTGGGCGCCTTCGGCAACATCGCGGCCTTCTACCAGAACCAGCAGCTGCTGCAGCAGACGCCGCCGCCGCTGTCGGCGCTGGCCAAGCCCGACATCGACGGCGCGCGCCTGCTCATCGAGAGCGTGCTGGCCGAGCGGCGCAAGGTGCTGACCGAGATGGAGTCGAAGTCGCTGCTGTCGTGCTTCCACATCCCGATCACGCGCACCCTGCTCGCGCGCAGCGCTAACGAGGCCATGATGATCGCCACGCAGCTGGGCTTTCCGGTGGCGCTCAAGATCGACTCGCCCGACATCTCGCACAAGTCCGACGTCGAGGGCGTGGCGCTGAACGTGATGAACGGCACCAGCGCGCGCGACACCTACCTGGAGATGATGGAGCGCGTGGCGCGCCTGGCGCCCGACGCCCGCATCAACGGCGTGACCGTGCAGAAGATGGTGCGCGCGCGGCGCGGACGCGAAATCTACGTGGGCCTGGTCACCGACCAGCCCTTCGGCCCGGTGATCGTCTTCGGGGCGGGCGGCACCATGATCGAGCTCATGAACGACCGCGCGATGGAGCTGCCGCCGCTGAACCAGTTCCTGGCGCGCCACCTCATCGAGCGCTCGCGCGTGGCCGAGACGCTGGGCGAGTGGCGCGGCGCCAGCCCCGTGAACATGGAGGCCATCGAGGACGTGCTGCTGCGCGTGTCCGAAATGGTGTGCGAGCTGCCCGAGCTGCGCGAGATGGACATCAACCCCATCATCGTGGACGAGCACGGCGCGGTGTCGGTCGATGCGCGCATCGTGGTGGACAGCAGCACGCAGGCCGTGGCGGGCCCGGTGGGCAACGGCTACCAGCACCTGGCCATCATGCCGTACCCCGCGCGCTACCGGCGCGAATGGCCGTTGCCCGGTGGCGGCGCGTACGTCGTGCGGCCGGTGCATCCGAACGACGCGCAGATGCTGCAGGCGCTGGTGCAGGGTTTATCGCCCGAGAGCCGGTGGTTCCGCTTCGTCTCGCGCTTCCATGAGCTGCCGCCGTCGATGCTGTCGCGCTTCACGCTCATCGACTACGACCGCGAGATGGCGCTGGTCGCCACCGTGATGGAACGCAGCACCGCGCCCGACGGCAGCATCCTCGAGAGCGAGCGCATCGTGGGCGTGTCGCGCTACATCACCAACCCCGACCAGACCAGCTGCGAGTTCTCGCTCGTGGTGGCCGACGAGTTCAGCGGCAAGGGCATCGGCTCGCGCCTCATGGAAAGCATCATCGACGTGGCGCGCGACCGCGGCCTCTCGGAAATGGACGGGCTGGTGCTGGCCGGCAACCCCGACATGCTCAAGCTGGTGCGGCGGCTGGGCTTCTCGGTGAAGTCCTTCCCCGAGGACCCGGACTTCAAGCTCGTGACCTACCCGCTGTAGCCCGACGGCGGCGGCTGCAACTCGACGAGAATCGGCCGCCCTCCACCTCCGCGTTTCTTCATGCTCCGAATCCTCCTGCGCTCCCTCGGCCGTCTGCTGGTGAGCTTCGCCGTGTTGCTGTCGGCCGCCTGGGCCTGCGCGGCCCTCTGGTACCAGTTGCCGATGGCGACGCCGCTCAAGGTCGGCGCGATGGTGCTGTGGGGCCTCTTCGGCCTGGCGGCGATCGTGCTGCTGTGGCGCGGCAAAGCCGGCCGCTCGCTGCTGGCCTACGCCATCGGCTTCGTCGTGCTGCTCGAGTGGTGGGGCACCATCGCGCCCTCCCAGCATCGCGAATGGGCCGACGACGTGGCGCGCCACCTGAAGCCGCGCGTCGAGGGCAACGTGGTCACGATGGAGAACGTGCGCAACTTCGACTGGCGCAGCGACACCGACTACACCGTGCGCTGGGACACGCGCCGCTACGACCTGGACCGCCTGCGCTCGGTCGACGTGTCGCTGTCGTACTGGACCGGCCCGGCCATCGCCCACACGCTGGTGTCCTTCGGTTTCGATGACGGCCAGTTCGTCACTTTTTCCATCGAGATCCGCAAGGAGCGCGGCGAAAGCTTCTCGTCCGTGGGCGGTTTCTTTAAGCAGTTCGAGAACAGCCTCGTGGCGGCCGACGAGCACGACATCCTGCGCGTGCGCACCAACGTGCGCGGCGAAGACATCTACATGTACCGCGTGCGCCTGCCGCAGGCCGAGATGCGTTCGCTGTTCCTGGGCTACGTGGGCGAGGCCAACGCCCTGGCGCGCGCGCCGAGCTTCTACAACACGCTCACCGCCAACTGCACGACCATCGTCTACAGCCTCGCCCGGCACGTCGTGCCCGGCCTGCCGATGGACTACCGCCTGCTGGCCTCGGGCTACCTGCCCGAGTACCTGCACGACGTGGGCGGCCTGACGCCCGGCCTGAGCATGGACGCGCTGCGCGCTGGCGGCCGCATCACCGACCGGGCCATCGCCACCGACCAGCAGCCCGGCGTGAACTTCTCGCAAGCCATCCGCCACGGCCTGCCGGGCGTGACGCCATGAGGCGCATCGGCTTCCTCCCCGCCCTGCTGCTGGCGCTGTCGCTGCTCACGGGCTGCGCGGGCGTCACGGTCGGCACCATCTCGCCGGCCGACTACCTGGCGCAGCGGCGCGGCGACGTGCTCACCACCGGCCAGCTCAGCAGTTCGGCGCAAGAGGTGCTGCGCGTCATCGGCTCCGATGCCGACCAGTGCCGCAAGGACGGCCGCGCCTGCCGCCAGAACCTCGCCACCTCCGCCGGCCTGAGCGACGAGCAACGCATGTCGGCGCTGTCCGAGGTGTGGCTGCAGCTCGCGCTGGCGGGCGGCGACGGCGGCTCGGCCGCGCAGCCCATGGCGCCCGAGGCCATCGAGGCCTGGCTGGAAACCGCGCGCCACGCCTACGCCTACCTGTTCCACACGGCGCGCAAGCCGCGCGACCGCGCCTTCGAAGACCGCCAGACGCAGGTGCGCGACTACTACAACTACGCCGTGCAGCGCGCCATCACCGGCCTGTTCAGCCGCTACCGCAAGAGCGACATGTCGGTGGCCGCCATTCCGCAGGTGAGCGGCTGGCGCATCGACGCCGACCTGTCGGCGCTGCAGCTCGCGCCCGACGCGCCCCCGCCCAAAGAGCTGATTCCCGCCGCCTCGCTGACCTTCTCGGGCCTGCGCAACATCTACCGCCGCGACGGCTTCGGCGCCGAGCTGGTCGCCGCGGGCGACGACCGCCCGACCGCGGTGCAGGCCGACGAAGACGCCCCGCCCTTCAGCGAGACGCCCTTCCCCGCCCTCACCGCGCTGCTGCAGTTCGACGGCGCCACGCTGCAGGACGTGCTGGCCACGCGGACGCTGCGCATCGCTGTGTTCGACCCCTACCGCACCAGCACGATCAAGCTGGCCGGCGAAGAGATTCCGCTGGCCGCCAACTTCACCTCGGGCTACGGCCTGTGGCTGGCCCGCTCCGACTTCGCGCTGCAGGCGCTGCGCAGCCTGCTCGGCGGCGCCGAGGGCCTGACCCGGCCGCACATCTACCTGATGCAGCCCTACGACCCGAAGCGGCGCACCATCGTCATGCTGCACGGCCTGGCCAGCAGCCCCGAGGCCTGGATCAACGTGGCGAACGAAGTGCTCGGCGACGAGACCCTGCGCCGCCGCTACCAGATCTGGCAGGTGTACTACCCGACCAATGCGCCGCTGCCGCTGAACAACCTCGCCATCCGCGAAGCCATCACGCAGACGCTGGCGCACTTCGACCCGCAGGGCCGCGCCGAGGCCTCGCGCAACGTCACGCTCATCGGCCACAGCATGGGCGGCGTGCTGTCGCGCCTGCTGGTGTCGTCGTCGGGCGACGTGCTGTGGGACGCGCTGCGCGAGGGCTACCCCATGCCGGCCGCGCAGCGCCGCCGCATCGAGGAAGGGCTGGGGCCCTACCTGCGCTTCGAGCCGCTGCCCCAGGTCAGCGACGCCATCTTCATCGCGTCGCCACACCGCGGCACCTCGTTCGCCAACAAGCGCATCTCGCGCTGGGTGGCCAACCTCATCACGCTGCCGGTGGCCATGCTGGGCCAGCTCAACGACATCTCGCGCGAGCTGATGCGCGTGGCGCCCAGTTCGCAGGACATGGGCCCGCTGCGCATTCCCAACAGCATCG
Source organism: Variovorax sp. FW305-3-2-15-B-LB1 (assembly GCF_058787635.1). NCBI lineage: Bacteria > Pseudomonadati > Pseudomonadota > Betaproteobacteria > Burkholderiales > Comamonadaceae > Variovorax > Variovorax sp. FW305-3-2-15-B-LB1. The sequence continues at coordinate 62,285 of NZ_JBYSZY010000003.1, forward strand.
ACAACCTCAGCGACCGCGATGCGTTCGTGCGCCTGTCGTCCGGGTTGCCGCTGAGTCCGAAGGTGCGCTACCACTCGATCATCGGCAACGACACGCCCGGCCTGCCGCTGGCCGAGTCGAGCGACGGCATCGTGCCCTACACCAGCGCGCACCTCGACGGCGCGGTATCGGAGCTGGTGATTCCGTCGGCGCACAGCGTGCAGGAGCACCCGCTGGCGATTCTGGAGATCCGGCGCATCCTGCGCGAGCAGCTGCAGCGCGTGCCCTGAGGGCACTTCATGCCGTGACGAGCACGGCCGCAGCCGGTGCATGCCGCATGTCCGGCACCGCTGCCATCAGCGCCTGGGTGTAGGCGTGCTTCGGCGCATCGAGCACCTCGCCCGCGCTCCCCTGCTCCACCAGCCGCCCGCGCTGCATCACGCCCACGTCGTCGCACATGTGGCGGATCACCGCGAGGTTGTGGCTGATCAGCAGGTAGGTCAGGCCGAACTCGTCTTGCAGGTCGCGCATGAGGTTCAGCACCTGGGCCTGCACCGACACGTCGAGCGACGAGGTCGGTTCGTCGCAGACGATGAACTCGGGCTGGCTGGCCAAGGCCCGCGCGATGGCGATGCGCTGGCGCTGGCCGCCGGAGAACTGGTGCGGGTAGCGCCGACCGTCGTCGGGCGACATGCGCACGCGGCGCAGCGCCTGGGCCACGCGCTCGGCGGTTTCGTCGGCGCTGGCGGCCAGGCCCAGCACCTCGACCGGCTCGGCGATGAGCCGGTCCACGCGCCAGCGCGGGTTGAGGCTGGCATGCGGGTCCTGGAAGATCATCTGGAAGCGCCGGCGCAGCGCGGCCGTCTGCGCGGCGTCGCCCCAGCGGTCGATGCCGTCGAAATGCACCGTGCCGGCCGTGGGCCGCGTGAGGCCGGCGATCATGCGCGCCACGGTCGACTTGCCCGAGCCCGACTCGCCGACCAGCCCGAAGGTGCGGCCGCGCGCGATATCGAAGCTCACGCCGTCGACCGCGTGCAGCACTTTCTTCGGCTGGCGCGCGAGCGTGCGCACGAGCCAGCCGGCCGAGAGATCGAACTCGCGCGACAGACCCTGCACGCGGATCAGCGGCGGGCTGTCGGCCGGTGCTGGCGGCACCACGGTCTCGGCCTGCGCGGGCGGCAACGCGGCGGCCACGGAAATGTCCGCGCCGATCTCCGGCACCGGCAGCCGATGCAGCCTGTCGTGCACCGAGGGAATCGCGGCCATCAGTGCGCGCGTGTACGGCTCGCGCGGGTGGTCGAGCACCTGGCGCACCGGGCCGGTCTCGAGCACGCGGCCCTGGTACATCACCATCACGCGGTCGGCCGCCTCGGCGATCACGCCCATGTCGTGCGTGATGAGCATCGCGGCCGTGCCGCGCTCGCGGCAGACGCGCCGGAACACACGGATCACCTGCGCCTGCACCGACACGTCGAGCGCGGTGGTGGGCTCGTCGGCAATCAGCAGCTGCGGCTCGGCGCACAGCGCGAGCGCAATCGCCACGCGCTGGCGCATGCCGCCCGAGAACTGGTGCGGGTACTGGTCGATGCGGCTTTCGGGGTCGGGAATCTCCACGTCGGCCAGCAGCGCCAGCGCGCGCCGGCGCGCCTCCTGCTCGCTCACTGGCAGGTGCGTGCGGATGGTTTCGACGAGGTGCCGGCCGATCGGATAGACCGGGTTCAGGCTGGTCAGCGGGTCCTGGAACACGCTGCCGATGCGGCGCCCGCGCACGCGGCGCATGTCCTCGCCGCGCAGCGTGTCGATGCGCTCGCCGTGCAGCTCGACCGTGCCGCCCGCGATGCGCCCCGGCGGCGGCACCAGGCCGATGACGGCCGCGCCGACCATCGACTTGCCCGCACCCGATTCGCCGACCACGCCCAGGATTTCGCCCGGCGCGATCTCGAAGGAGACGCCGCCCAGCACCTGCACCGTGCCCCGGTGCGTGTCGAAGGCCACGTCCAGCCCGCGCACCCGCAGCACGGGCGTTTCGCCGCGGGGCGATGGCGAGGGGTCGCGCGCGCTCATTGCAGCCTCGGGTTCAAGGCGTCGCGCAGCCAGTCGCCCGCCAGGTTGACCGAGAGCGCCAGCGCCAGCAGCACCAGCGCCGGAAACAGCAGGATCCACCACTCGCCCGAGAACAGGAAGCCCTGCCCGATGCGGATCAGCGTGCCCAGCGACGGCTGCGTGGGCGGCAGCCCCACGCCCAGGTACGACAGCGTCGACTCCGCCACGATGGCCAGCGCGAAGCTGATGGTGGCAATCACCAGCACCGGCGCCAGCAGGTTCGGCAGGATGTGCCGCACCAGGATGCCGGTGCGCGAACGGCCGATGATCTGCGCGGCGGCCACGTAGTCCTTGTGCTTCTCGAGCATCACGGCGCCGCGCACCGTGCGCGCGTACTGCACCCATTCCGACAGCCCGATGGCCGCCACGATCACGTACACCGCCATGTCGTCGCGGTAGCCCTCGGGCAGCAGGCCGCGCGCAATGCCGAAGATCAAGAGCGCCACCAGCAGCACCGGAAAGGTCAACTGCACGTCGGCCACGCGCATCACCAGCGTGTCGAACCAGCCGCCCGCATAACCGGCGGCCAGCCCGAGCGGCACGCCGATGGCCAGCGACAACCCCACCGCGCTCACGCCCACCAGCAGCGACATGCGCAGCCCGTAGAGGATGGCCGAGAACACGTCGCGCCCCTGGTCGTCGGCGCCCAATGGGTAGAACGCACCCGAGGCGCCTTGCTGCCCCGGCGGCGTGAAGGCGTCGATCAGATCGAGCACGGCTGGGTCGAAGGGGTCCTGCCGTGCGATCCACGGCGCGAACAGCGAGGCCAGCGCGACCAGCAACAGCACGAAGGCGGCCAGCTGCACGGTGCGCGAACGCGCGAAGGCGCGCAGCACGGGCGACTCGGCGTTGCGCCAGCGGCGCGGCGCGGGGGCGCCGGTCGGAGAAGGAAGCGTCATTCGGAAAAGAAAGAAGGAGTCAGGCGCGCCGCAGGCGCGGATCGACCAGCACGTACAGCAGGTCGACGATGAAATTGATCGCCACGTACAGCAGCGCGATCAGCAGCAGGTAGGCCGCCACCACCGGCACGTCCACCCCCTGGATCGACGTGATGAACAGCAGGCCCACGCCGGGCCACTGGAACACCGTCTCGGTGACGATGGCAAAGGCCACCAGCGAGCCGATCTGCAGCCCGGTGATGGTGATGACCGGGATCAGCGTGTTGCGCAGCGCATGGCCGTAGTTCAGGTCGCGCTCGCGCAGCCCGCGTGCGCGGCCGAAGCGGATGTAGTCGGCGCGCAGCACCTCCAGCATCTCGGCGCGCACCAGCCGCATGATCAGCGTCAGCTTGTACAGGCCCAGCGTCAGCGCGGGCATCAGCAGCGAGGCCCAGCCCGAGGCCGTGAGCAGCCCGGTGCTCCAGCCGCCCAGCTGCACCGTGTCGCCACGCCCGAACGAGGGCAGCCAGCGCAGCTCGACCGCGAACAGGTAGATGAGCCCGATGCCGATCAGGAAGGTGGGCAGCGACACGCCGACCAGCGACACCGCCATGACCGCGCGGCTGGCCACGCTGTCGCGCCGGATCGCGGTGTACACGCCCAGCGCCACGCCGCCCGCCACCGCCAGCACGGCCGCCACCAGCGCCAGCTCCAGCGTGGCCGGCAGCCGCTCGGCGATGAGTTCGACCACCGGCCGCTTGAGCCGGTACGACACGCCCAGGTCGCCCTGCAGCGCGTGGCCCACGTAGCGCAGGTACTGCACTGGCACCGGGCGGTCGAAGCCCAGTTCGGCCGTCAGCGCGGCGCGTTCTTCCAGCGTGGCGTCTTCGCCGAGCAGGCTGATGGTCGGGTCGCCGATGTGGCGGAACACCAGGAAGGACACGAACGACACCGCCAGCAGCACCAGCACGGACTGGCCGAGCCGGCGCAAGAGATGAACCCACATGGTGTGCGTGCGTGTGTGTGCTTAGGGCTTCGCCACCTTCACGTTCTTGAAGAACACACTGCCGTCGGGGCTCACGGGAATGTCCAGCTTCGGGGTCGAGGCGAAGTTGAGCACCTGGTCGTGCAGCGCGATGTAGATACGCTCCTTCTGCACGGTCTGCCAGATGCTTTTGATGGTGGCGTCGCGTTTCGCCTTGTCGCTCTCGGCGGCCAGCGACGCGATCTGCGCGTCGACCTCGGCGTTGCTGTAACCGGTGGCGTTGGTCGGGCCGCGGCCGTCCTTGCCGCGCGTGTGCACCAGGTAATCGAAGATGTAGGCCGAGTCGTAGGTCGGCACGCCCCAGCCGAACAGGTAGAAGTCGGTGTCGGCCGAGTTGATGGCGGTGCTGTGCAGCGCGATCGGGCGCGCCGCCACCGTGGTCTTGATGCCGATGCGCCCGAGGAAGCCCGACACCGCCGTGCTGATGGCCTCGTCGTTCACGTAGCGGTCGTTCGGCGTGTGCAGCGTGATCGCAAAGCCGTTCGGGTAGCCGGCCTCGGCCAGCAGCTTCTTCGCCTGCGCCGCGTTGGCCTTCGGGTAGGCCGCGAAGCCCTTCTCGTAGCCGTGCACGAACGGCGGCGCGATGATGCCCGAGGGGTTCGACAGCCCGCGCATCACCGCCGCCTTGATCGCATCGCGGTCGATCGCCAGGCCGATGGCCTCGCGCACCTTCGGGTCGGCCAGCGGGTTCTTGCCCTTCACGTCGGCGTACTTGAGCTCCTTCGCGCCCACGTTCAGGCCCAGGAAGATCGAGCGGTTCTCGGGCCCTTCGGTCACGCGCAGGCGCTTGTCGGCCTTGAGGCGGCCCACGTCCTGCGCCGGCAGGTCCTGCACGAAATCGACCTCGCCCGACAGCAGCGCGGCCACGCGCGTGGCGGGCGACTTGATCGGCACGTAGACCAGCTCGGTCACGTCCAGCGGAAACTGGCCGCGGCCCCAGTACTGCGGAAACTGCTTGAGCACCGTGCGCGCATCGACCTCGCGCGAGGCCAGCACGTAGGGGCCGGTGCCGTTCTCGTTGCGGGTGGCGAAGTTCTCGGTCTTGCTGGCCATGTCCTGCGACTGCTCGGCCTTGTTCGCCTTCGCCCAGGCTTCGTTGAGGATGAAGAGGTTCGTGAGGTTGTTCGGGAAGATCAGGTTCGGGCCCTTGGTCCTGACCTGCACCGTGAGCGCATCGACCTTCTTCACCTCGGCAACCGACGACAGCAGCGACTTGAGCGCCGAGCTCGGCGCCTGCGCGCGCTGCAGCGAGAACACCACGTCGTCGGCCGTGAGCAGCGCGCCGTCATGGAACTTGACGCCGGGACGCAGCTTGAACTCCCACACCGTCGGGTCGGCCGTGAGCTTCCACGAGGTGGCCAGCGCGGGCTGCAGCTTGCTGTCGGCGCCGCGCAGGATCAGCGGCTCGTAGATCTGGTGCAGCAGCCCGAAGTTGGTGCCGGTGTTGACCGCATGCGGGTCGAGCGTGGCGGGGTCGGCGCTGCGCGCCCATCGCACGGTTTCGGCGGCGGCAACAGGCGCCTGCAGCAGGCCGGCGGCCAGCAGGGCCGCGGTCAGGAGTGGTCGGAGCATGGAATCCCTCGGGTGTTCTTTGGAAGAGAAGACAGGCGGACGACCGCGCGGGGCGGCGTCGTCCTGTGCCTGTGCGTGAGGGACTGTGCCCTGCCCCGCGCCGTCCCGAAAGAAGGACTCCGCATATGGAAATGCGGTGTCTGCCGCGTGACGATGAACCGAGCGCTACGCCCTCGTCGCCAGCCGCTTCAATCGCAATCCACCCCACACCGCCAGCAGCACGCTCGCGCCGAACACCCACCCCGACAGCGCACCGGCCATCGTGCCCGACAGCAGGTTGCCGACCGTGCAGCCCAGCCCGGTCATCGCGCCCCACCCCAGCAGCACGCCGCCGCCGAGGCCACGCACGACCTGCCCCACCGTGGGCCATGCGGGCTTGAACTGCCCGCTCGCCAACGCCGCGGCCAGTGCGCCAGCCACGAGGCCACCGACCAGCAGTGCATTGGGTGTCTGCCAGAGGCTTTCGACGACCGCCGTGACGCAGCCGCCGAAACCGTCGAGCCCGTCCAACCGCTGCGGCAGCAGGCCGTGCGCGTTGCCGAAGTCACGCGCGGCGCTGCCCAACGCAGCCGTCACGCCCAGCGGGCGCAGCCGCAGCACCACGATCACGGCGATGGCGCCGACCGCGAGGCCGCCCCACGCATACGGCCAACGCCCGTGCAGCAGGCGACGCGCGGCGTCGATGAAGCTGCGCGGTGCGGGCAATGCCGCGCCGCCCGCCGGCAGCTTTCGCCAGAGCCAGGCGCTCAACGCCGCGAACACCGCCAGCTGCAGCACGGCCGAGCCCGCATAGCCCAGGTGATGCGGCAACCACACCACAGGCGCGGTGGCGATGGTGGCGCTGTAGAGCCAGTTCCAGCTGGTGAATCCCAACAGAAATCCCGCGCCGGCACCGAGCAGTGCAAAGGGTGCGGTCGGCGAACCTTCGCCCAGCCGGTACCAGTGCGCGCTGATGCACGAGCCCGACACCACCATGCCCGCGCCGAAGGCCAGCCCCGCGAGCACCAGTGCGCCGCTGACCGGTCCGATGTGCGCATCGGGCGGCAATCGCCCCGGCTGCGGCACGGGCAGCCAGCCGGTCATGACGACGTGCATGCCCACGGTGCCGACCGCGAGCGCGGCCACGATGGCCAGCAGGCCGCGTGCGTCGCCGCCGTCGAAGTAGTCGCGCGCATGGCAGTAGAAGCAGAAGCGCGAGCGCTGCAGCACCACGCCGAGCACCGCGCCCAGCCCGAGCGCGAAGGCCAGTGCACGGCCGCCGCTGCGCTCGCCCAGCAGATGCACGCCGGCGGCGACCAGCAACAACACGACGGCGCCGGCAGCCAGGCCCGTGCGAGAAAGCGGCACAGGCGCCGCATGGATTGACGAAGCGGACATGCCCCGGTCCCTCTTTTTTGGGTCCAAAAAAAAGCGAGCCCGAGGGCTCGCCCAATGTCGCTCATCAGAGAGGCCGCGAGGTCCCTCCAACGCCGACTCACCTCGAACTCATCTCACCTCAACTCATTCATTTGGACGCCCACACCGTGCCGGCCGGGTTGTTGACCGGCACGCCGACGGCGTTGCCGTACTCGGTCCACGAGCCGTCGTAGTTGCGCACGTTCTTGTAGCCCAGGATCTTGTTCAGCGCGAACCAGGTGTGGCTCGAGCGTTCGCCGATGCGGCAGTAGGTGATGGCCGGCTTGCTGCCGTCGATGCCCACGGCCGCGTAGATCGCCTTCAGCTCGGCGGCCGACTTGAAGGTCCCGTCTTCGTTCACCGCACGGCCCCAGGGCACGTTGGCCGCGCCGGGCACGTGGCCCGCGCGCACCGCCAGTTCGGCGGCGCCGGCCGGCGCGAAGATCTTGCCGCTGTACTCGTCGGCCGAGCGGATGTCGACCAGCTTCGCGTCGGAGCGGCCCTCGGCCACGGCCAGCACGTCGGCCAGCCGCGCGCGCAGCTGCGGGTTGGGCTGCGTCACCTTGAAGCGTGTGGCGACGTGCTCGGGCGCGCGGTTGTCGAGCACACGGTTCTCGGCCTCCCACTTCTTGCGGCCACCGTCGAGCAGCTTCACGTTCTGCACGCCGTACTGGTCGAACACCCAGGCGCCCCAGGCCGCGAACCAGTTGTTGGTGTCGCCGTAGAGGATGACGGTGGTGTCCTTGTCGACACCGGCCGCCGACAGCAGCTTCTCGAACTCCGCCTGGCTCACGATGTCGCGGCGCACGCGGTCGTTGAGGTCGTTGTGCCACGAGAAATTCACCGCGCCCGGAATGTGGCCGCGCTCGTACAGGCCCGGGTTCACGCTGACCTCGATCACGCGCAGCTTCGGGTTGCGCAGGTTCTTCTCGAGCCAGTCGGTGGAGACCAGCGGGCCGCTGCCGTCGGCCGAGGCCTGCGCGAAGGCCGACGGTGCGGTGGCCAGGAAGGTCAGCGTGGCGAGGGACGCGGCGCGCCACCATCTGCTGAAGATCGACATGCGGGACTCCTTGTGTTGAATGGAAGACATCTGAAACAGATCAGAGCGAACTCTAGGCAGGCAGCACGCGATCACCAACGAAGCGTTTGCGATAAGCGCATGCGCAAAGCGTCTGAGGCTCAGGCGAGCGCGGCCTCTTGATGTGGCAGCTCGGCGCGCACGCGCCAACCCAGCTCGGGCGCGATGCGCACGGCCAGGTCGTCCAGGATCTGCTCGTAGGCCTCGCTGTCGAAGTTGTAGGGCAGCTCCACGCGCAGCTCGCTCACCAGCGGCAGCACCGGGTCGCGGTGCAGGCGCTCCAGGATCTCGTCCACGCTGCCCACGAGGTCGCCGGCGAACAGCGTGCGGCGTTCGCCCTGCGGCGACAGCGTGCGCTCGACGCGGCCCGCCGCAAACGCGCGGTAGCGGCGTCGCGTGGCGGCATCGGCGCCGTCGAGCGGCACGATCACGCGGCCCAGCGCGATCCGCCCGCGCCGCGCGCCCGGCACTTCGCTGGCGCGGTAGCGTTCGACGAGGCCGGTCTGCGCCTCGAGGAAGTCGTCGGTGGTCTCGCCCGTGAGCACATTGCCCAGCAGCAGGTGAAAGCCGTTGCGCCCCGCCCATTCGGCCGAGCGCAGCGACCCGCCGCCGTACCAGAGCCGCCCGACGAGGCCGGGCGCATAGGGCTGCACACGCGGACGCACGCGCCCGCCGGCCGATTCGACCACCGTGTCTTCGTCGCCCAGCAGCACGTCTTCGAGGTTGGCGCGCAGCCGCGCCACGCGCTTGTGCGTGAAGTCGACCGTGGCCGGCGGTGCATCCTGGAAGCGACCGCCCAACAAGGCACCGTGCGGCGGCGCGCCCGCGCTCAGGCCCACCTGCAGGCGGCCGCGCGAGAGCACGTCGACGGTGGCCAGGTCTTCGGCGAGCCGGAACGGGTTTTCGTAGCCCATCTGGATCACGGCCGCGCCGAGTTCGATGCGGCGCGTGCGCTGCGTGGCGGCGGCAAGGAAGGTCGGCGCCGACGACACGGCACGCTCCAGGTGGCGCTGGCGCACCCAGGCGCTGTCGAAGCCGCGCCGCTCGCCGAATTCAAAGAGCCGCAGCGCAGCCTCGAGGCCCGCATGCGGGTCGGCCTCGTCGTAGTTGCCGGGCGTGAGGAAACCGATGTGATGGATGGTCATGGTCGTGTCGCTCGCAGGGTCAGAACTTCGGCAACCCCGGCGGGTTGACCTCCGATTTCGGCAGCGCCTCTTCGGCCAGGCGCCAGCGCGCGAGTGCCTTGGCGTAGGTGCCGTTGCGGATCAGGTTGTTGGCCGCGGTGCTCAGCGCCACCGCCAGGCCGCTGCCCTTGCGCGTGGCCACGGCCACGTCCGACTTCAGCGGCCAGCCCGCGTTCACCGTGCCCGCGAGTCGCAGCTGCCCGTTCTTCGCGGCCTCGTAGGCCTGCGGCGCGTTGGGGTTGAAGTTGGCGTCGACGCGCTTGGTCGTCACGGCCAGCCAGCGCGTCACATCGTCGTCGTAGTACTGGATCGACACCGGCTTCAGGCCCGCGGCCACGTTCTGCCGGTCCCACTCGAGCAGGATGCGTTCCTGGTTGGTGCCCGCACCGGTCGTGAGCTTCAGGCCCGCCACGTCCTTCGGCTCCTTGATCGACTGGATGGCGCTGTCGGTGCGCACGTAGAAGCCGTGCAGGCCGAGCCGGTAGGTCGAGAAGTCGAACTTCTCCTTGCGCTGCTCGGTCACGCCCACATTGGAGATCACGGCGTCGTACTTGCCCGAGCTCAGGCCCAACGGCCAGTCGGCCCAGGCGACGGGCCGCAGCTCCAGCTTCAGGCCCAGCGCCTCGGCGATGAGGTGGGCAAAGTCGGGGTCGAAGCCCACCACCGTCTTCGCGTCGGTGGCGTAGGTGGAGATCGGCGGCGCGAACGGCGCAATGGCGATGGTCAGCACGCCCTCCTTCACGAACTTGAAGCTGGGCGGAATGGCGTTGACGGCCTCGGCGTCCTTGCCGGTGTGCAGGCGGCCCTTCTGCTCGGGGCTGAAGTCGAAGGTGTCGGCGGCGTGCGCCGGCGCGAACGCCATCAGCCCGAGGGCGGCCAGCGCCCCCAGTGTCTTCTTGAGCGACATGGTCCCCTCCCCTCAGTTCTTCGGCAGGCCGGGCGGGTTGGTGCGCGCCACCTCGATGGCTTCGGACGCCAGATTCCAGCGCGACAGCGCCTTGCCGTAGTTGCCGTTCTTGATCTGCGTGTTCAGCGCCAGCGTCACGGCCTCGGCAATGCCCGAGCCCTTGCGCGAGGTGACGGCGATCTCGGCATTGAGCGGCCAGCCGCCCGACACCAGGCCTGCGAGCCGGGTCTTGCCGTCGCGCGCCTCGTAGGCCGCGATGGCGTTGGGGCCCACGTACGCGTCGGCGCGGCCCGACTGGATGGCCAGGCGCTGCACCACATCGTCGTCGTAGTACTGGATCTCGATGGGCTTGAGGCCGGCGGCGAGGTTCTGCTTGTTCCAGCGCAGCAGGATCTGCTCCTGGTTCGTGCTGGCCGTCACGATGAGCTTCAGGCCCGCGATGTCCTTCGGCTCCTTGATGGCGCCGAGCTTGCTGTCCGACTTCACGTAGATGCCCAGCTGGTCGTTGCGGTAGGTCGAGAAGTCGAACTTCTCCTTGCGCTCCTCGGTCACGGTCACGTTGGACACCACCACGTCGAACTTGCCCGACTGCAGGCCCAGCGGCCAGTCGGCCCAGGCGGTGGACACCAGCTCCAGCTTGCGCCCCAGGCTGTCGGCCACGAGCTGCGCGATGTCGGGCGCGTTGCCCACGGGCGTCTTCGTGTCGGTGGCGTAGGCCGCGAACGGCAGCCGGCCGGTGGTGGTGCCCACGACGAGCACGCCTTCCTTGAGGAACTTGAAGTCCTTCGCGAGCCGCACGGCCTCGTCGATCTTCTGCGCGCGCGGGCGGCCCGGCTGCTCGGGGCTCAGGTCGGGCGCCGGGGCGGTCTGGGCCGTGGCGGCGATCGGCAGCAAGGCCGCCAGGAGAACGGACAGGAGAAGGCGTCGATGGGTCATGAAAGCGGTCGGTTGGAGAAAGAGAAAAAGGGAAAGAAAACTCAGAGCACCTTGGCCAGGAACTCGGCCGTGCGCGGATGCCTCGGCGCGTTGAACACCTGCTCGGGCGTGCCGGTCTCGAGGATGCGGCCCTGCTCCATGAAGACCACGGTGTCGGCCACCTCGCGGGCAAAGCCGATCTCGTGCGTCACGATGACCAGCGTGGTGCCGGAGCTCGCGAGCTCCTCGATCACCGCGAGCACCTCGCCCACCAGTTCGGGGTCGAGCGCCGAGGTGGGCTCGTCGAACAGCAGCACCTTGGGCTTGAGCGCCAGCGCCCGCGCGATCGCCACGCGCTGCTGCTGGCCGCCCGAGAGCTGGCGCGGGTAGGCGTCCTTGCGGTCGGCCAGGCCGACGCGGGCCAGCAGGTCGGTGGCCAGCGCCTCGGCCTCCGCGCGCGGCAGGCCGCGCACCGACTGCGGCGCCTCGACGATGTTCTCCAGCACCGTGAGGTGCGGGAACAGGTTGAAGTTCTGGAACACCATGCCCACGTCGACGCGGCGCGTGAGGATGTCCTTCTCGTGCAGCTCGTACAGCGTGTCGGCGTCGCGCCGGTAGCCGATGAGTTCGCCGTCGATGGCAATGAAGCCGTCGTCCACGCGCTCCAGGTGGTTGATGGTGCGCAGCAGCGTCGACTTGCCCGAGCCCGAGGGGCCGAGGATCACGGTGACGCTGCCGCGCGACGCGGTGAAGGTCACGTCGTCGAGCACCTGCAGCGCGCCGAAGCGCTTGGACACGCCGTGGATCGTCACCTCGCCGCCCGGCGCGCGCGAGCCGCTCCAGCGCGGCACCTGCGCGGGGGCCGGCGCCGGTGTCGACACGGGCACCACGGCCGGCGCCCTGCCCCGCGCCCACAGCCCGTGCACCACGCCGCCCAGCCACGAGCGCGGCGCATGGCGCAGCGCCCCGCGCGAGAAATGCCGCTCGATGTAGTGCTGCGCCACCGATAGCACCGTGAGGATCACGAGGTACCACACGGTCGCCACCATGAGCAGCGGAATCACTTCCAGGTTGCGCCGGTAGATGATCTGGATCGTGTAGAACAGCTCGGGCAGCGCGAGGATGTAGAGGTTCGAGGTGCCCTTGGCCAGACCGATGATGTCGTTGAAGGCCGTGGGCAGGATGCTGCGCATGGCCTGCGGCAGCACGATGCGCGAAGCCTGGCGCCGGCGCGAAAGACCCAGCGCGGCGGCTGCTTCAAGCTGCCCCTGGTCCACCGACAGGATGCCCCCGCGCACGATCTCCGAGGCGAAGGCCGCCTGGTTCAGCGTGAGGCCCAGCAGCGCCGCCACGAAGGGGCTGATGAGCTGCGTGGTCGGGTACGAGAAGAATGTCAGGTCGGTGAACGGCACGCCCAGCGACACGGTCTCGTACAGGTAACCCAGGTTGTTGATGATCAAGAGCAGCACGATCACCGGCACCGAGCGAAAGAGCCAGGTGAACACCCAGGCCAGCCGTGCCAGCAGCGGCGAGCGCGACACCCGCGCCAGCGCCAGCCCCGTGCCGAAAAAGAAGCCCAGCACCGCGCCCAGCGCCGTGAGCAGCAGCGTGCGGCCCAGCCCAGCCAGCACCGGCTCCGAGAAGAACCACTGCGCGAACACCGACCAGCCCCAGCGCGGGTTGGTGAGCACCGAATGCAGCACGAGGCCGATCACCGCCACCGCGAAGACGGTGCCGACGGTGCGCGCCGGGTAGGTCGCGGGGACGATGCGAAAGTGCGAGTAGTCGCCCTTGGCGGGCGGTGCCGCATCGCTGCGGCCGATTGGTCGTGCGGGTGCCGTGGGGGTACGAGGCTCCGGACCGGCGTCGAGCACGGTGGTCGTGTTCATCGCGACACCGCCCCGCTCAGCGCCGCACCGGCGCGGCCTTGCGCGGCCCACTGCGCCAGGTGCTTCTCGAACGGCAGCTTGCGCGGCGTCTCGGGGTCGGCGTCGTCCGTGAACAGCGCCGTGTAGCCATGGCTGCGGTACAGGCCCACGGCCTCGGGCTGGCGAAAGCCGGTCGTGAGGTAGATGCGCTCGTAGCCCTGGCGCAGCACCTGCGCCTCCAGCTCGGCCAGCACGCGGCTGGCCAGGCCCTGGCGGCGCAGCGCGCCGTGCGTCCACACGCGCTTGAGCTCGGCGGTGCGCTCGTCGTGGCGCATGAAGGCCCCGCCGCCGATCGCCACGCCGTCGCGCAGCAGCAGCACGAAGTTGCCGTGCGGCGGCGCGAACACCTCGGGCGCGTAGCGGTCGATCTCGCGCGGCGCGCCGGGCTCGCGCAGCACGTCGCCGTAGCGGCTGTCGTACTCGAAGGTGAGCCCTTCGATCAACGGCCGGGCCAAGGGGTCCAGCGGCGTGGTGTAGAGAAACTGTTCGCTCATGGGGTGGTTTCCTGGGTGTCGCCGTCGGCGGAAAGAAAGCGCTCGGCCAGCCGGGCCCAGTACACGGCCGCGGGCGCGAGGATCGCGTCGTTGAAGTCGTAGCGCGGGCTGTGCAGCGAGGCGCTTTCGCCGTTGCCGAAGAACACGTAGCTGCCGGGGCGCGCCTGCAACATGTAGGCGAAGTCTTCGCTGGCGGTGCGCGGGCGGAAGGCCGGATCGACGCGCTGCGCGCCGAAGGTGTCCAGCGCCACCGCGCGCGCGAAGGCGGTTTCTTCGGCGTGGTTGACCACCGGCGGAAAGCCCGGCCGGTAGTCGACCTCGGCCTGCGCGCCGAAGCTCTCGGCCTGCGCCCGTGCCAAGACGGGAATGCGCTGCGCCAGCAGCGCGCGCACCTCGGGCTTGAACGAGCGTGCCGTGAGCTTGAGCTCGACCGTGTTCGGGATCACGTTGGAGGCCTCGCCGCCGTGGATGGAGCCGACCGTGATCACGCCCATGTCCAGCGGATCGACATTGCGCGACACCACGGTCTGCAGCGCCGCGATCAGGTGCGCGCTCGCGACCACGGGGTCGACCGTCTCGTGCGGCTGCGCGCCGTGGCCGCCTTTGCCACGCACCGTGATGTGCGCCTGGTCGATGGCCGCCATCGCGGGGCCGGTGACGCAGCCCACGTGCCCTGCCCCCACGCCGGGCCAGTTGTGCAGGCCGAAGACGGCGTCGCACGGGAAGCGCGTGAACAGGCCTTCGTCGATCATCTTCTTGGCGCCCGCGCCGAGTTCTTCGGCGGGCTGGAAGATCAGGTGCAGCGTGCCGCGAAAGCTGCCCGCCTCGGCCAGGAAGCGCGCCGCCGCGAGCAGGATCGCCGTGTGGCCGTCGTGGCCGCAGGCATGCATCACGCCCGCGTTCTCGCTCGCATACGGCAGGCCCGTGGCTTCGTGGATCGGCAGCGCGTCCATGTCGGCGCGGATGCCGAGGCTGCGCCCCGGTCCGCGCCGCAGCGTGCCCACCACGCCGGTGCCGGCCAGGCCGGTCGTGACCTCGTAGCCCCAGGCCGCGAGCCGCTCGGCCACGAGGGCCGAGGTGCGGTGCTCCTTGAACGACAGCTCGGGGTGGCGGTGAATGTCGCGCCGCAGCGCAATGAATTCGTCGCCGTAGCCGGCAATGGTGGATTCGACGCGGTGGATGTCCTTCAGGGCCGGTCGTGGCAGCGCGGCGCCCATCAGGCGGCCTTGCGCTCGGCAGTGGCGCCGCCCTGCGGCGCGGCATGGCGGCTCGCCTTGCGCGGCAGGCCCAGGTGGTCGCGCAGGGTCCGGCCGGGCAGCGTGCGCTGGTAGCGGCCGCGTGCCTCCAGCGCGGGAATCACGAACTCGATGAAGTCATCGAGGCCCTGCCCCAACACCGGGAAACCGAGGATGAAGCCGTCGGCCGCGCCCTCGTCCACCCAGCGGATGATCTCGTCGGCGATGCGCTCGCCCGTGCCCACGAACTGCGTGCGCGGCGTGGCGACTTCGAGTGCCACCTCGCGCAGCGTCTGGCCCTTGGCCTTGGCATTCGCCTTGATGCGGTCGGTGGTCGAGCGGAAGCTGTTGCGGCCGATCTCGCCCAGCTCGGGGAACGGCGCGTCCAGCGGGTACTGGCTGAAGTCGTGGTGGTCGAAGAAGCGGCCCAGGTAGGCCAGCGCCTCCTCGACCGTCAGCAGTGCGCGGATGGCGAGGTACTTGGCCTCGGCCTCCGCCTCGGTGGCGGCGACCACGGGGCCGATGCCCGGGAAGATCTTCACGTCGCCGGCCTGCCGCCCCTGCGCCACGGCGCTGGCCTTGACCTGCTTGAGGAAGGCGCGCGTGTCTTCGAGCGAGGGCGAATGGGTGAACACCGCGTCGGCGTACTTGCCTGCGAGGCCGATGCCCGCATCCGACGAGCCGGCCTGGAAGATCACCGGCTGGCCCTGCGGCGAACGCTGGATGTTCAGCGGCCCCGCCACCTGGAAGAAGCGGCCCTTGTGGTCCAGCGTGTGCAGCTTGTCGCGGTCGAAGAAGCGGCCGCTCTCGCGGTCGCGCACGAAGGCGTCGTCGTCCCAGCTGTCCCACAGGCCCTGCGTCACGGCCAGGTACTCGTCGGCGATCTCGTAGCGCAGCGCGTGCTCGGGGTGGGCGCGGCTGTAGTTCTTGGCGCTGCCTTCGAGCGGCGTGGTCACCACGTTCCAGCCTGCGCGCCCGCCGCTGATGAGATCGAGCGAGGCGAACTGCCGCGCCACCGTGAACGGGTCGCTGTACGAGCTGGAGATGGTGCCCGCCAAGCCGATCTTCGTGGTGACGGCGGCCAGCGCTGAGAGGATCGAGATCGGCTCGAAGCGGTTGAGGAAGTGCGGGATCGACTTCTCGTTGATGTAGAGCCCGTCGGCCACGAAGGCGAAGGCGATGCCCGCGGCCTCGGCCTTCTGCGCGCTGCGGATGAAGAAGTCGAGGTTGACGCTGGCATCGGCCGGGCCGCCCGGGTGCTTCCACGCATTCATGTGACTGCCGGCCCCTTGCAGCATGACGCCGAACTGGATGTTGCTCATGACGATCGTTCTTGTGGTGGGAAAGGAAGGAAGAAGGAGCTCAGGCCAGCGCGGGTTCGCGGGCCTGCGCCAGCAGTTCGACCGCCGTGGCGCGCGCGGCGAAGTCCGCCACCGGGATGTCGATCACGAACTCCTCGATGCCGTGGCGCGCGCTGAGGGCCTCGAGCGCATCGCGCACCTCCTCGCCAGTGCCGGCGATGACATGCGGACGCCGCTCCTCGGTGCGGTAGTCGCTGGCGCCGGCCTGCCGTGCGAACTCGGCAGCGGCCTCGAGGCTGGGCAGGTTCACGCTCTGGCCCGTGGGCAAGGTCACGCGGAAGCTGCGCAACGCGCCCACGCGCTCGGCGGCCTCGTCGTGCGTTTCGGCGGCGAAGGCGAACAGCGCGAGCAGCGGCGCGCGGCCGGTCGCGCCGCGGTAGGCGTCGATCGATTGCTCGATGTTCACGGGGTCGCCGTTGAAGTGGCCCGCGTAGACGAACTGCCAGCCCAGCCGCGCCGCGAGCAGTGCGCTCTCGGGGCTGCCGCCGAGCAGCACGCGCTGCGGCGCCACCGGCGGGAACGGCGTGGCCACGGCACCGGCCAGCGCATGGTCGGCGGGCACGCCGTCGTGCAGGAAGGCATCAAGCTCGCGCAGGCGCGCTTCGAAATCGAGGGCCTTCGCCTTCGCCGGGTCGTGCAGCGATTGCAGCGCCTTGCTGGTCAGCGGCAGGCCGCCCGGCGCCTTGCCGATGCCCAGGTCGACACGGCCCGGCGCCAGCGAGGCCAGCACCTTGAAGGTCTCCGCGACCTTGAAGGGGCTGTAGTGCTGCAGCATCACGCCGCCGGTGCCGATGCGGATGCGCGAGGTCTTCGCGAGCAGGTGCGAGGCCAGCACCTCGGGTGCCGAACCGGCGTAGGTGCGGTTGCCGTGGTGCTCGGCCAGCCAGTAGCGGCGGTAGCCCAGCCGTTCGGCGCGCCGGGCCAGCGCGATGGTGTGCTGGAACGCTTGCGCGGCGTCGGCACCTTCGGGGATCAGGCTCTTGTCGAGCAGGGAGAGCGAGTAGGACACGGTGTTCGGCGATGGCGCAGTGGAAGCGGGTGTGCTTCAAATTCTGCGAGCCATCGCACGGGCCGTTTGCGCTGAATTTCTCTATCGATATCTGGAATCTGCGGGGTCGCGCGGCTCACCATGCATAGGGCAGGAGCGCCGCCACGGCCGTGGCGTGCAGCCGCCTGCGCACGCGCAGCGGCACATGGCCATGCGGCGCACGGCGTGCCACTTCATGCGGCGACGCCGGCGCGATGCACCAGGCAATGGCGGTCAGCGCAAGGACGTGGCGGGCCTGTGCGGCCGGGGACGAAGAGGCGACGGTGTGCAGTGGCATGGCGGGCGGTTTCCCTGGTTCGATGCCGCCGATTCTGCGAAGCGCGTCCGCGGTTGCCAACGACGGATTGCGAATGTCCTGATGCGGTTTGCATCGCATCCACGCGCCCAAAGGTGTTGCCTCGCGCCCCCTGCGCTGGCTACGATGGGCACGCAACCACCCAAGGAGCAGCCGCCATGTCGAACCATGTCTACAAGTCGCTCGAGCTGACGGGCTCGTCCAAGACCAGCATCGAGGACGCGGTGCAGACCGCCATCACGAAGGCGCACGAGACGGTGCGCAACATCCAGTGGTTCACCGTCACCGAGACGCGCGGCCATGTGGTCGACGGCAAGGTCGCGCACTGGCAGGTGACGGTGAAGATCGGCTTCACGCTCGAGTAGCCGCAACGCGGCCTTGACGGGTCAGGCGCGCAGCGCCGAGGTGCCGTCGTAGATATAGCGGCGCGACCACGGCAGCGTGCTTGCCGCCCTGCCCGCCTTGTGCCCCACGATCTGGTAGATCGCCACGTCGTCGTTCTCGAAGGCATAGGCGCAGCCTGCAAGGTAGATGCGCCAGATGCGGAACTTCTCTTCGTCGACCAGCGCGCGCGCCTCGTCGGCATGGGCCTCGTAGGCGTCGCTCCAGTGGCGCAGCGTCTGCGCGTAGTGGCGGCGCAGGTTCTCCACGTCGAAGGCTTCGAGCCCGCCCTGTTGCATGGCCTGCAGCGCCAGGCTGATGTGCGGCAGCTCGCCGTTGGGGAACACGTAGCGGTCGATGAAGTCGCCGCCGCCGTACGACACGCCGCCGCCCTCGGGGTCGGACGAGGTGATGCCGTGGTTCATGACGATGCCGTCGTCGGCCAGCAGCTGCTGCACGCGCTTGAAGTACTCGGGCAGGTTCTTGCGGCCCACGTGCTCGAACATGCCGACGCTGGTGATGCGGTCGAACTGGCCGGTCACGTCGCGGTAGTCCTGCAGCCGGATCTCGATGCGGTCTTGCAGGCCCGCAGCCTTCACGCGTTCGGTCGCCAGGTCGAACTGGTTCTGCGACAGCGTGACGCCCACGCAGCGCGCACCGAACTTCTGCGCTGCGCGGATCACCAGCGCGCCCCAGCCGCAGCCGATGTCGAGCAGCGTTTGTCCTGGCTTGAGTTCGATCTTCGTGAGGATGTGGTCTATTTTCTTCAGCTGCGCGGTGGCCAGGTCTTCGTCGCCGTTCTCGAAGTAGGCGCACGAATAGACCATGTTCGCGTCGAGCCAGAGTTGGTAGAACGCGTTGGACACGTCGTAGTGGTACTCGATCGATTTCTTGTCCGACGACTTGGTGTGCGCAAAGTAGCGGGCCATGCTTTGCAGCGCGCCGCCGGGCTTGTCGAGCGAGGTCTTCGCCAGGCCGTAGGCGATGTCGATCACGTCGCTGAGCTTGCCTTCGATGTCGATCTTGCTCTTGACGTAGGCCTCGCCCAGGTTGTCGAGCGTGGGCTGCAGCATCAGCGACAGCGCCGCGGGCGATTTCACATGCAGCGTGACCGCCGGCCCGCTGAAGTCACCGAAGTCGTAGGACTGACCGTCCCACAAGGTGAGCCGCGCGGGCAGGTTGGCCCGTGCGCGGACCGCGGCGCTCCACTGCGCCAGCTTCTTTTCCCAAAGCATGCATCTCTCCGAGTTGTTGAGTAGTCCCGCCTCCACGGGCGGACGGGTGCTGCAGCGAACAAAACGATAGCGAGATTTGGCGAAACCTGCATTTCCACGACGACGCAAGAAATCGCGGCAGGTGCTATGTTGAAAGACCCCTCGCGCGGGGCCCTGGGCGGCCTACGCGGCTTCCATCGAGGTCGCGTCGTTGCCGGCCTCGCCGAGCCAGCGGCGCTTGTCGCGCAGCGGCGGCGCGCCGAACATGCGGCCGTACTCGCGCGCGAACTGCGAGGGGCTTTCGTAGCCCACGTTGTGTGCGGCGCTGGCCACGTCGGTGCCGGCGATCAGCATCTGGCGGCGCGCCTCCTGCAGGCGCAGCTGCTTCTGGTACTGCAGCGGGCTCATCGCGGTCACGGCCTTGAAGTGGTGGTGGAACGACGACACGCTCATGTGCACCGCGCGCGCCATGTCTTCCACGCGCAGCGACTGCGCGTAGTTGGTGCGCAGCGCGCTGATGGCTTTCGCGATGCGCTGCGTGTGGCTGTCGTGCAGCGCGATCTGGCGCAGCCGCGCGCCCTCGCCGTTCACCAGCAGGCGGTACATGATCTCGCGCTTGATGAGCGGCGCCATGATCGGAATGTCTTCAGGCGTGTCGAGCAGCCGCAGCAGGCGCAGCACGGGCTCCAGCACCGGCATGGCGATGCGGTTGACGTACATGCCGCGCGAGGCCGGCGCGTTGGCCTTGGCCGGCAGCTTCTCGTCGCCGATGAGGTCGCCGATCTCGTCGAGCGCCAGCTCCAGCCGCACGCCCAGGTAGGGCTCGTTCTCGCTGGTCACGCACACCTGGCCGCACACCGGCAGGTCGACCGAGGTGACGAGGTAGTTCATGGGGTCGTACACGTAGATGTCGTCGCCCACGATGATCCGTTTGGAGCCCTGCGCGATGAGGCCCAGCGCCGGCGTCGCGAAGCCGTGCTTGGGGCCGTCGGGCTTGCTGATGCAGTGCACCTGCAGGCCGGGCACGGCGCATTCGACCGTGCCGTCCTGCCCGCGTGTGATGTGGCGGATGAGCTGCACCAGTTCTTCGCGGGCGGCATCGAGTTCGGGTTCCAGCGGCATCGGCATGGCGAGGACGGTGGCGGTGTCGGGGGTTTCATCAGACATGGGTAGGCCTCTGACAAAGGGGAGCGGCCGCGGTGGCGGCCATGGAGGATTGGGCTGCCCGCAGCTTAGCGTCGCATCCTCCTCTCTGCACCGCCCCCGCACGAGGTCTGGAGAAATAGGCAAAGACTTTGCAGAAACGCGCTCGCCCGCCGGGGCGCGCCGGCGGGATACTTTTTCGCAACCGCCGGCCATTCCTCAAGCCGGACGGCCCCTCCCCACCCAAAGGACAACTTTCGATGCAATACCGCCAATTCGGCCGCACCGGCCTCCTGGTTTCCGAACTCTGCCTCGGCACGATGACCTTCGGCGGCGCGCCGGGCATCTGGGACCACATCGGCCAGCTGCAGCAAGGCGAGGCCGAAGGCCTCATCGGCCGCTCGCTCGACGCGGGCATCAACTTCATCGACACGGCCGACGTGTACTCCGAGGGCCTGTCCGAGACCATCACCGGCCAGGCGCTGAAGAACCTGAAGGTGCCGCGCGACCGCGTGGTGGTCGCCACCAAGGTGCTGGGCGAAACCGGCAGCAAGGGCGTGAACTCGGCCGGCGCCTCGCGCTACCACATCATGGACGGCGTGAAGGCCAGCCTGAAGCGGCTGCAGCTGGACCACATCGACCTGTACCAGATCCACGGCATCGACCCGATCACGCCCATCGAGGAAACGGTGCGTGCGCTCGACGACCTCGTGCGCCAGGGCCACGTGCGCTACGTGGGCGTGTCGAACTGGGCCGCGTGGCAGATCGCCAAGGCGCTGGGCATCGCCGAGCGCGACCGCCTCGCGCGCTTCGAGTCGCTGCAGGCCTACTACACCGTGGCCGGGCGCGACCTGGAGCGCGAGCTGGTGCCCATGCTGCGCAGCGAGCAGCTCGGCCTGATGGTCTGGAGCCCGCTGGCCGGCGGCCTGCTCAGCGGCAAGGTCGACCGCCACACCGCCACCGCGCAAGGCAGCCGCCGCGCGAGCTTCGACTTTCCGCCGGTGAACGTGGAGCGCGCCTACGACTGCATCGACCTCATGCGCCAGTTCGCCGAACCGCGCGGCGTGTCGGTGGCGCAGATCGCGCTGGCCTGGCTGCTGCACCAGCCGGTGGTGACCAGCGTGATCGTCGGTGCCAAGCGCATCGACCAGTTGGACGACAACATCGCCGCCACCGAGGTGCGGCTCACGGCCGACGAACTCGCGGCGATCGACAAGGCCAGCGCGCTGGCGCCCGAGTACCCGGGCTGGATGCTCGCGCGCCAGGGCGGCGTGCGCGCCCAGCGGCTGGCGGATTCAGGCCGTCGCGGCTGACACGGCCGGGGCCTCGGTGCGACGCGCGGCATGGGCCGCGCTCGCCCGCAGCGCGCGCAGGTCGAGGTGTTCGGCGGCACGCGCCGCCGAGGGCGCGGCCAGGTGCGGCACCACGCCCAGCAGCGGCGCACCGAGCCGGGCGCGCAGCGTCTGCAGGTTGCCTTCGGGCGAGAGCATCTGCGGCTCGACCACGCTCGCGACCCAGCCGGCCAGCACCAGCCCGCGCGCACGGATCGCCTCGGCGGTGAGCAGCGCATGGTTGAGGCAACCCAGCCGCAGCCCGACCACGAGGATCACGGGCAGGCCCAGCGCCACCGCGAGGTCGGCCGTGTCCAGGTCGTCGCCCAGCGGCACGCAGAAGCCGCCCACGCCCTCCACCACCACCGCATCGGCCTGCGCCGACAGCCGCTCGAAGGCATCGAGCAGCACGGGCAGCGCGACCTGCACGCCCTCTTCCCGCGCCGCCAGGTGCGGCGACATCGGCGCCTTCAGCACGTAAGGACAGCGCCAGGCCAACGGCGCGTCGACATTGCCGGCCGCCTGCAGGCGCTCGACGTCTTCGTTGCGCCATTCGCCGTCGATGGCATCGAGCCCCGCCGCCACCGGCTTCATGCCGACCGCGCGCAGGCCCGAGGCGGCCAGCAGCGCGAGCATGGCGCTGCTGACCAGCGTCTTGCCCACGCCGGTGTCGGTGCCGGTGACGAACCAGCGGCGCTGTGTCGCTGCTGCCGCCGCCGTCATGCCGCCTCCGGCCACGGTTCGGCCAGGGCCTCGCCCAGCGCGCCGATGAGCCGCGCCACGTCGGCCTCGGTGTGGCTGGCCGACAGCGCGATGCGCAGCCGCGCGGTGCCGGCAGGCACCGTCGGCGGACGGATCGCGCCCACGCGCAGGCCGTGCACGTCGAGCCGTTCCATGGTCTGCATGGCGCGCGCGTTGTCGCCCACGATGAGCGGCTGGATCGCGGTCGGGGAATCGGCCAGCCAGGCGCTGCCGTCGGCCGGCAGCACCTGCTTCAGGCCGCTGCGCAGCTGGGTGATGCGGGCGCGCAGCTGGGCGCGGCGGCGCATGCCTTCCTCGCCCTCGATGAGCGCCAGGCTGGTGAGCAGCGCATGCGCCACCGCCGGCGGCGCGGCCGTGGTGAAGATGTAGGGGCGCGCGCGCTGCACCAGAAAGTCGATCACCGTGCGGTGCGCCGCCACGAAGGCGCCCGACACGCCGGCCGCCTTGCCCAGCGTGCCGATCAGCACCAGCCGCTCGGAGCGCAGCGCCAGCGCCTGCAACGCGCCGCGCCCAGTGGCGCCGAGCACGCCGAAGCCGTGCGCGTCGTCGATCACCAGCCAGGCGTCGTGCTGCTCAGCCAGCGCCAGCAGGCCCGCGACCGGGGCGATGTGGCCGTCCATGCTGAAGACGGCGTCGCTCACGATGATCTTGACCGGCGCGTCGCAGGCGGCCAGTTGCGCGTCGAGCGCCTGCAGGTCGCAGTGCGGGTAGCGTTCCACGCGGGCGCGGGCCAGCCGCGCGCCGTCGATCAGCGAGGCGTGGTTCAGCGTCTCCGAGAAGATCACCGCCTCGCCGTCGCCCAGCGCAGACAGCACCGCCAGGTTGGCCATGTAGCCGGTGCAGAAGAACAGGCTGCGCGCCTCGGGAATGTGCGGCGCCATCCATTCGCCCAGCCGCTCCTCCAGCTGCGCATGGGCGCGCGAATGGCCCAGGATCAGGTGCGAGCCGCCGCTGCCCGTGCCGTAGCGCGCCGCGCCTTCGGCCAGCGCCTCGGCCAGCGCGGGGTGCGCGGCCAGGCCCAGGTAGTCGTTGCTGCTGAAGCCGAGCATGGTGCGCGGCGCGTTGGCGCCGGCCAGCGTGAGGATCTGCTCGGGCGCGCAGGCGGTCTCGGCGATCTGCCGGCGGCGGCGCAGCGAGCGCGCGTCGAGCGCGGTGATCTCGTCCTGCAGGCGTTCAAGCAAGCGCAGCATCGCGGGCTCCTTCGTCGGCGGTGGCGCCGGATGCGGTGGTGACGGTCTTGAGCGTGGCGAGCGTGCCGTCCACGAGCTGGTCGATCTCGCCGTCGGCAATGGCATACGGCGGCATCAAGTACACGGTGGCGCCGATGGGCCGCATCAGCAGGCCGTGGTCGCGCGCCGCGAGGTGGAAGCGCTCGGCAAAGCGCGCGCCGGGCTCGCGCACGTCGAAGGCCGTGATCATTCCGCGCTGGCGCAGGTGGTCGATCGGCTGGCCGGCGAGCCCCTCGCGCAGCCGCGCCAGCAGGCGCGCGGACCGCGAGAGGTTGCGGTTCAGCGCGTCTTCCTGCTCGAACAGATCGAGCGTAGCGAGCGCCGCGCGGCAGGCCAGCGCGTTGCCGGTGTAGGAATGCGAATGCAAAAAGCTGCGCGCGGCATCGTCGTCGACGAAGCCCTGGTAGATGGCCTCGCGCGTCATCACCAGCGCCAGCGGCAGGTAGCCGCCGCTGATGCCCTTCGACAGGCACAGGAAGTCGGGCCAGATGCCGGCCTGCTCGCAGGCGAAGAAGGTGCCGGTGCGCCCGCAGCCGACCGCGATCTCGTCGGCGATCAGGTGCACGCCGAAGCAGTCGCACAGCGCGCGCACGCGGCGCAGGTAGGCCGCGTCGTGCATCGCCATGCCGGTGGCGCACTGCACCAGCGGCTCGACGATGACGGCGGCGATGCTGTCGTGCTGCGCGGCCAGGAGCGCCTCCAGCTCGTCGGCCGCGCGGTTCGCCACGGCGGCGGCGTCTTCACCGGGCCGGGCGGCGCGCGCATCGGGCGAGGCCACGAGGTGCGCGCTGGCGAGCAGCGGCGCGTAGGCGTCGCGGAACACGGGCACGTCGGTGACGTGCAGCGCGCCCAGCGTCTCGCCGTGGTAGCCGCCGCGCAGCGCCACGAAGCGGCGCTTGCCGGCGCGGCCTGCGTTGCGCCAGGCGTGGAAGCTCATCTTGAGCGCGATCTCCACGGCCGAGGCTCCGTCGGAGGCATAGAAGCAATGGCCCAGCGCATCGCCCGTGAGCGCCGCCAGCCGCTCGGCCAGTTCAACCGCCGGCGCGTGCGTGCAGCCGGCGAGCATCACGTGCGGCAGCGTGTCCAGCTGCGCCTTCAGCGCGGCGTTGATCGCCGGGTGCGCGTGGCCGAACAGGTTGACCCACCACGAGCTGGTGGCGTCGAGGTAGCGCCGGCCTTCGTGGTCGGTCAGCCAGACGCCCTCGCCGCGCGCGATGGGCAGCGGCGGCGCCACGTCGAGGCGGATGCTCTGGGTGCAGGGGTGCCAGACATGGCGGCGGCTGCGCTGTTGCCAGTCGGCGTTGGCACCGGCGGCGGCTGGCGCGGTCGTGGGGGAGAAAACGTTCGAGGGAGGCACCCGCGCGTTCCTTTCTGGAGGGCAAGGCGGCGGATCGTATCGACGCGGACGCGCCCCGGCAAACGCCCGGAACGCGTGCAAAAAGAAGGCGGAATGACCGAGGTTGGCCGGTGTAGCGCGTGCGTTCAGGCCAACGTCGCGCAAGCTAGCGACTTCGTGCGGGGCCGCGCCGGCGCGGGGCCGATGCAAGTTGTCCGGCTGCCGTCACAGATGGCGAAGGAATGTCCGCTTTTCAGGGTGCGCGGTGGGTGGACTTCGCCTTTCGGACAGCCGATATGGCTGGTATTCGCAACCGGCCTCAGCCGCGCTTCTCGGCGTTGCGCTTGCGCGTGGCGGCGCCCTTCCTCGCGGACGCCGAGCGTTCGGCGGCGGTGCGGTGTGCCGCCGCGGCGCCACCGAGGCGACCACCCTTGCGAGACGGTGCATGGTTCTCGGGCCGGCCGCGGCCCGCACCGCTCTTCTTGCCGCCGCCGGTCTCGGCATTCACCGTGGCCCAGGCGCGGCGCTCGGCCTCCCCCTTGGCCACGCCGCGGTGCTCGTAGCCTGCCTCGATGTGCTCGGCCTTGCGTTTCTGCTTGTCCGTGTAGGACGACTTGTCGCCTCGTGGCATGTCTGCGCTCCTTCAATCAAATGGGATGAAAGAAGCCTTCATGCTGGCCGCCTGTGAGCCGCCATGGGTCGGAAGAGGCAGGCGCTGCGCGTCAGCGCAGTCTGTCGTGCGCGCTCAGGCCGACAGCACGTTCGCGAGGTCGGTCTTCAGGGCCGTGGCGCGTTCCGGCGCCCGCGCGAGCCCCGCCTCGACCAGCGCCTGTGCCCGTGCGCGGTCGCCCAGATGCATCGCGATCCGTGCGAAGTGCAAGGCGGTGCGCGCATGGATCTGGTGCGGGTCGGTCTCGCGCAGCATCTGTTCGAAGCTCTGCGGATAGCTGCCATGGCGTGCGAAGAAAGTACGCCCCGGCCCTTCCCACTCGCTCACGATGAATTCGACGTTTTCTTCGGCCTGTTCTTTCGTCTCGCCATAGGCCCATCCGAACGCCGCGCCGGGCGGTGGGTCCAGGCGGTCGCGGAACACGCAGTGCGATTCTTCGAGCGCCTCGGGCGCCACCGGCGTTCCGCCCTCGGGCGGCAAAAAGTCCAAGTGCGTGCCGAGGTTCAGGTAGCAGGCCTTGCCGCCGCTTGCACCCTGCACGTTGAACACGTGGATCACCGGCCCGTCGATGCGCCGCAGCGTCTGGCCCGAACCCTGGAAGCCTTCGGCCTTCAGCACGGGGAAGAGGCGGTGCGTGAGCAGCTTGAGGAAGGTGGTGCGGTTCATGGCGCGCGGGGTCTCCGGGTACGCAAGGTGATCGAATAACGCAGGCCCTCGGTCGGGGCGACAGCATGTTGCCATGCCCAGCGCGCCGGCCCGCGCAGCAGGTACACGGAGCGCGGTTCGACGAGAACATCGAGTGCGGCCGGCCCCGACGCGGGCGCACCGGGCACATACGGCCGGAACTGCATCACCGCGTCGCCGCACAGCGAGACGCCGACGATGTCCTCGAAGTCGGGCACGTCGCGGTGCCAGCCCAGCGGCGCGCCGGGGCGGTACTCGGCGATCAGCACGTGGGTGAGGTCTTCGGGCGCCAGGCCGGCCCAGGCGGCCGCCTTCGCGCGCAGCGGGTGCAGCGCCTCGGGCAGCGGCGCGCCGGGCTTGAGGCGGTTGGTGTCGAAGTCGTAGCTGCCGCCGAAGCTGGTGCCGCGTCGGCGGGCCGTGTATTCCTTGTAGCGCATCTCCTTGAGCGGCAGGCCCTGCACGATGCGCAGCAGGCCGGCCTCCTCGTCGCGCGACAGGAACCCGGCTTCGTAGCGCAGACCCTCGATGGCCGCCACGGGCGCCTCGCCGAACAGGTCGGGCTGGCCGGCGTGCTCAAGGCGTCGGGTGGCGCGCATCGCCTTCCCCGGCCTGCCCGGCCTCCCCGGCCAGCTGCACATGCCACCAGCGCGGCAGCAATTCGCGGATCTCGGCGCGCGCAAAGCGGTCGTCGAGCAGGTGCAGCACCCCCGTGTCGGCCTCGGTGCGGATCACGCGGCCGGCGGCCTGCACCACCTTCTGCAGGCCCGGGTAGAGGTAGGTGTACTCGTAGCCCTTGCCGAAACGCGACTGCATGCGCTCGCGCGTGATCTCGTTGAGTTCGTTGTACTGGGGCAGCCCCAGGCTGGCGACGAAGGCGCCGATGAGCCGGCTGCCCGGCAGGTCGATGCCTTCGCCGAAGGCGCCACCGAGCACGGCGAAGCCGATGCCCTGCCCGCCTTCTTCGAAGCGCGCGACGAAATCGTGGCGGTCGGTTTCGCGCATGCCGCGCGTCTGCGTCCACACGGGCACGCCGGGGTGGCGCAGCGAGAACGCGGCGCAGGCCTTGTCCAGGTAGTCGAAGCTGCTGAAGAAGGCCAGGTAGTTGCCGGGCAGGCGTTCGAACTGCGCGCCGATGATGTCCGTCACATGGCGCAGCGAGCCGGCGCGGTCGCGAAAGCGCGTGGAGACGCCGGTCGCCACCTCGACGCGCAGCTGCTGGCCGCGAAACGGCGATTCGACGTCGAGCAGCGCCGTGTCTTCGGGCAGGCCGAGCGCATCGCGGTAGAACGCGAACGGCGCGAGCGTGCCCGAGAAGCAGGTGACCGACACCGCATCGGCGAAGCGGCCTTCGAGAAACGGCCCGGGCACGAGGTTGCGGATGGCCAGGCCGCGTTGTTCCTGCGTGGCGCCCAGCGTGCGCTCGAACACCGAGTGGTCGTCGAAGACCTCGGCCAGCCGCGCGAAATGCAGCGCATCGAAGAAGAAGCGCTGCAGCGGCCCCTGCGCCGCGTCGGGCGTGGCGGCGAAGTGCTCGGCCATCGCGGTGTTGGCGGCCTGCAGCGTGCGCAAAAAGCGCTCGGGGATTTCGTCGGCGGTGTCGTAGCCGGCGGTCTGCGCCTGCTGCAGCGTGTCCCATTCGCGGAACAGCCGCGCCAGCGGGCCGCGCACGGCCGCAGGTGCGGCGCGGTGCGCTTCTTCGAGGGCCGCACCTTCGAGCTTGGCGGTGTACATGCCGCGTGCGCGCTCCAGCAGGTTGTGGGCCTCGTCGACCAGCACGGCCACGCGCCAGTTCGCGTCCTTCATGCTGGCGAAGAGGAAGGCGCTGCCGTCGAAGTAGTAGTTGTAGTCGCCCACGACGACGTCGCTCCAGTGCGTCATTTCCTGCGCCAGGAAATAGGGGCAGACCTCGTGCGCGAGCGCGACCCGCCGCAGCGCCTCGCGGTCGAGCCAGCCCACCTGCGCGGCCTCGGCGCGCGCGGCGGGCAGGCGGTCGTAGAAGCCGCGCGCCAGCGGACAGGCCTCGCCATGGCAGGCGCGGTCGGGGTACTCGCAGACCTTCTCGCGGGCCGCGAGTTCGAGCACGCGCGGCCGGTGGGCGCCGCCCTGCCCCAGCACGCGCAAGGCGTCGAGCGCCACGGGTCGGCCCGAGGTCTTGGCGGTGAGGAAGAACACCTTGTCGAGCTTGTGTGCCGCGCGCGCCTTGAGCAGCGGAAAGAGCGTGGCCAGCGTCTTGCCGATGCCCGTGGGCGCCTGCGCCAGCAGGCAGCGCCCGCCCACGGCGGCGCGGTAGACCGCCTCGGCCAGTTCGCGCTGGCCGGTGCGGAAGTCGGCGTGGGGAAACTCGAGTTGCGTCAGTGCGTCGTCGAGCGCGCCGCGGTGCGCTGCCTCGCGCTGCGCCCAGTCGCTGTAGCAGGCGCACAGGGTCTCGAAGTGCGTGCGCAGGGAGTCGCGCGTGTGCTGCTCTTCCAGCACGGTCTCGTCGCCGCTGGCCAGGTCGAGGTAGACCAGCGCGACGGTCAGCTGCTCGTGCCCTTCCTGCTCGCACAGCATCCAGCCATAGCAACGCACCTGCGCCCAGTGCAGCGCGCGGTGGTTGGCGCGGATGGCGTCGAAGTCGCCGCGGAAGGTCTTGATTTCTTCCACCCGTGCCTGCGCCGGGTCGTAGCCGTCGGCCCGGCCGCGCACGCGCAGCGTGCCGCAGGTGGTGGCCAGCGGCACCTCGCTCTGGTAGTCGCCGCCGCGCCGGGCCTGCACCAGCGCATGGCCGGCCATGCCTTCGAGCGCGCTGGGCGCGGGCACGAAGCGCAGGTCGAGATCGCCCGCCTTCGCGCCGAAGGCGCACAAGGCCTTGACGGACACGACGTGCGCCGCCGAAACGGCGGCTGACGGAGCGGAATGGAGGTCGGAAGGCATGCTGCCGATACTGGATGAAATTACAGTATAACGAGCACCGAATGCGGCAATACGTCACACAAATCGGTATCGAGGCCTTCTCCGACAGGTCAAATGATCTTTTTCGGCAAGACTTGACAAGTTTTGCTTACAAATGCATTCATGAAAACTCCCACCGCGATCGACCCCGTCGAATTCGACCGCCTGCTCAGCCGCAATCTCAAGCTGCCGCTGCTGGGCGGACTGATCGGCGCCGTGGCGTTCGTCGCGCTGATCCTGTATCTGCTGACGAGCCTGAGCTGGGTCGAGCACACCGACCAGGTCACGCGCGCCGCCAGCGAACTGCAACGCCGCTCCATCGACATGGAAACAGGCATGCGCGGCTTCCTGATCACCGGGGAGGAGAGCTTTCTCGAGCCCTACCAGTCCGCCCTGCCGCGCCTGAAGGCCGACACCGATGCGCTGCGGCGCCAGGTGTCGGACAACCGCCAGCAGGTGGAGCGCGTCGACCGCATCGTCGGCCTGCAGGAGTCGTGGCTGACCTTCGCGCGGGAAATGATCGAGGCGCGGCGCAACGGCATCGATCCGCAGGCCACCGTCCGGCTGGGCCGCGGCAAGCGCCTGACCGACGACCTGCGCGCCGAGTTCACGGCCTTCATGGACACCGAGCAGACGCTGCGGTTCCAGCGCAACACCGAGGCCAACCGCACCAGCTGGTGGGTGGTCGGGCTGTTCCTGCTCTTTACGCTGGTGTACTCGGGCCTGGTGGCGTTCTTCGGGCGCCGGCAGCTGATGCGCCTGTCCGACAGCTACGACGTGGTGCTGGGCGAACAGGCGGCGCACGCCGAGCGGCTGTCGCAGGAGGCCTGGCTGCGCAACGCGCAGACCGAGCTGGTGGGCGAGCTGGTCGGCGAACTCAGCGCGCCGGACATGGGCCGCAAGATCCTCGCGTTCTTCTCGCGCCATCTCGGCAGCTCGGTGGGCGCGCTCTATGTGCGCGAACGCCACGGCCCGCTGCGCCGCGCCGCGAGCTACGGTTTCTCCAGCGAGGCCGAAGCCTCGCCGCAGGTGTTCTCCCCCACCGAAAGCCTGGTCGGCCAGGCGGCGGCCGAGCAGCGCCGCATGCTGATCGACCCGGTGCAGGCCGACTACCTGAAGGTGAATTCCGGCCTCGGCGAGATGACGCCCAAGGCCGTGCTGCTGCTGCCGGTGGCGGCCGACGGCGCCGTCAACGGTGTGCTCGAACTCGGCCTGCCGGGCACGCCCGACGCGCGCAGCGAGCAGCTGTTCGACCTCGTGGCCGACGACATCGGCACCTCGCTGGCGGCGGCGCGCTACCGCGAGCAGTTGCAGGACGTGCTGGCCGAAACGCAGCAGCTCAACGAAGAGCTGCAGGTGCAGCAGGAAGAGCTGCGCACCGCCAACGAAGAGCTCGAAGAACAGTCGCGCGCCCTGCGCGCCTCGCAGGCCATGCTGGAGAACCAGCAGGCCGAGCTGGAGCAGACCAACAGCCAGCTGTCGGAACGCACCGAAGCGCTCGACCAGCGCAACACCGCGCTGCGCCGCGTGCAGCGCGACCTGGAAGACCGCGCCGACGAGCTGCAGCGCGCCAGCCGCTACAAGTCGGAGTTCCTGGCGAACATGTCGCACGAGCTGCGCACGCCGCTGAACAGCGCGCTGATACTGGCCAAGCTGCTGGGCGACAACCCGCAGGGCAACCTGTCGCTGGAGCAGGTGAAGTTCGCGGAATCGATCTACGCCTCGGGCAACGACCTGCTGGTGCTGATCAACGACATCCTGGACATCGCCAAGGTCGAGGCCGGCAAGCTCGAACTGGTGCCCGAGGAGGTGCCGCTCGACAAGCTGGCCCAGAGCCTGGAAAGCACCTTCCGCCCGCTCGCGACCGACAAGAACCTGGAGTTCCGCCTGGAGCTGCGGCCCGACGCGCCGGCCCTGCTGGTCACCGACCGGCAGCGCGTGGAGCAGATCCTGAAGAACCTGCTGTCGAACGCGATCAAGTTCACCGAGCGCGGCGAAGTGGCGCTCACGGTCTCGGCCACGGCCGACGGCGGCGCAGCCTTTGCGGTGCACGACTCGGGCATCGGCATCGACCCGCAGCAGCACGAGCTGATCTTCGAGGCCTTTCGCCAGGCCGACGGCACCACCAGCCGGCGCTACGGCGGCACGGGGCTGGGCCTGTCGATCTCGCGCGACCTCACGCAGCTGCTGGGCGGCTCGCTGACGGTGAAGAGCGAAGCCGGCCAGGGAAGCACCTTCACGCTGCAACTGCCGCCGCGCGCGCCGCAAACCTCGCCCGCGCCGGCCACGCCCGTGGGCACGCTGCGTTCGGTGTCGACGTCTTCGTCTTCACATGCGCCTGCCGTGCTGTCGCCGCCACCGCTCGCGCCCCCTGCCCCGGCGCCCGTGGTGCCGGCCCCGCGCTTCGCGGACGACCGCTCGATTCCGCGCGACCAGGTGCGCCGCGTGCTGGTCATCGAGGACGAGCCGCAGTTCGCCCACATCCTGTACGACCTGGCGCACGAGCTGGGCTACCGCTGCCTGGTGGCGCACGGCGCGGCCGACGGTTTCGAGCTGGCCACGCAGTTCGTGCCCGACGCGATCCTGCTGGACATGCGCCTGCCCGACAGCACCGGCCTGGATGTGCTGCAAAAGCTCAAGGACTCGCCGCACACGCGCCACATCCCGATCCACGTGGTCTCGGCCGCCGACAACGCGCAGGCCGCCGCGCTGCACATGGGCGCCATCGGCTTCGCGCTGAAGCCGGCCACGCGCGAGGAGCTGACCAAGGTGTTCGGCCGGCTGGAAGAAAAGCTCACGCAGAAGGTCAAGGTCGTGCTGCTGGTGGAAGACGACGCCTTGCAGCGCGAGAGCGTGATCAGGCTGATCGGCGACGACGACATCGAGATCGTCGCGGTCGGCTCCGGCGAAGAGGCTCTGGCGCTGCTGCGCACGCGCGTGTTCGACTGCATGATCACCGACCTGCGGCTGCCCGACATGCAGGGCAGCGAGCTGCTCAAGGCCATGGCGGCGGAAGAGATCGTGTCGTTCCCGCCGGTCATCGTCTACACCGGGCGCAACCTCACGCGCGACGAAGAGACCGAGCTGCAGCGCTACTCGCGCTCGATCATCATCAAGGGCGCGCGCTCGCCCGAGCGGCTGCTCGACGAGGTGACGCTGTTCCTGCACAAGGTGGAGGCTTCGCTGTCCAGCGAACGCCAGGGCATGCTGAAGACGGCGCGCGGACGCGACCGCATCTTCGAGGGCCGCACCATCCTCCTGGTGGACGACGACGTGCGCAACATCTTCGCGCTCACCAGCGCGCTGGAGCAGCGCGGCGCCACGGTCGAGATCGGGCGCAACGGCCGCGAGGCGCTGGAGCGGCTGGACCAGGTCAGCGAGATCGACCTCGTACTGATGGACGTGATGATGCCGGAGATGGACGGCCTGGAAGCCACGCGCCACCTGCGCGCCGACCCGCGCTTCGCGAAGATGCCGGTGATCGCCATCACCGCCAAGGCCATGAAGGACGACCGCGACCAGTGCCTGGCCGCGGGCGCCAGCGACTACCTGGCCAAGCCGGTCGACCTGGAGCGCCTGTTCTCGCTGTTGCGCGTGTGGATGCCGAAGATGGAGCGCCTGTGACCCGCAAGCCCCTGCCCGCCGCGCTGCAGGACCCGGCCACCGCCCCCATGCAGCCCCAGCCACTGAGCGACACCGAGATCGAGCTGCGCCTGCTGATGGAGGCCATCTACCTCAAGTACAGCTACGACTTCCGCAACTACACCACCGCCTCGCAGAAGCGCCGCGTGCTGTATGCGCTGGAGCAGCTCGAGCTGCCCAGCATCTCGGCGCTGCAGGACCGCGTGCTGCGCGACGCAGCGCTGTTCGGCCAGCTGCTGCAGTTCCTGACCATTCCGGTGAGCGAGATGTTCCGCGACCCGGCCTACTTCCTGGCGCTGCGCCGGCATGTGGTGCCGATCCTGCACACCTACCCTTCGGTCAAGGTGTGGGTGGCGGGCTGCAGCACGGGCGAAGAGGTGTTCTCGCTGGCCATCCTGCTGCGCGAGGAAGGCCTGCTCGAGCGCACGCAGATCTACGCCACCGACATCAACCCGGCCTCGCTCGAGAAGGCGCGCCAGGGCATCTTTCCGCTCGAGGCGATCCGCGGCTACACGGCCAACTACCAGCGCGCGGGCGGCCTGAGCGCGTTCTCCGACTACTACACCGCCGCCTACGAGGCCGCGCGCTTCGACCCCTCGCTGTGCGCCGACGTGATCTTTGCCGACCACAGCCTGGCCACCGACAGCGTGTTCGCCGAGACGCAGCTGGTGTCGTGCCGCAACGTGCTGATCTACTTCAACCGCCAGCTGCAGGACCGCGCGCTCGGGCTGTTCCACGAGTCGCTGTCGCACCGCGGTTTTCTCGGCCTGGGCTCGAAGGAGAGCATCGACTTCTCGGGCTACGCCGACCGCTTCGACGCCCACGCGCGCGCCGAGCGCATCTACCGCAAGGTCGCATGAAGCGCGCCGGCACGCAGCACCGTCCGTTTCCGGTTCGCCGCGTCGAAGCCGTGGTGCTCGGCGCCTCGGCGGGCGGCATCGACGCGCTCAGCGCGGTGCTCGACGGCCTGCCGGCCAACTGGCGCATTCCGATGGCGGTGGTGCTGCACCTGCCCGAATCGCACGAGAGCCACCTGGCCGAGATCTTCGCGCAGCGCCTGCCGATTCCCGTGCACGAGGCGCTCGACAAGATGCCGCTGGTGGACGGCTGCCTGTACTTCGCGCCGCCGGGCTACCACCTGTCGATCGAGCGCGGGCGCCGCTTTTCGCTGAGCTGCGAGCCGCCCGTGCTGTTCTCGCGCCCGTCCATCGACGTGCTCATGGCCTCGGCCGCCGACGCCTACGGGGCGGCGGTGGCCGGCTTTCTCATGACCGGCGCCAACGAGGACGGCGCCGAAGGCCTGCTGCGCATCCACCGCGCCGGCGGACTCACCGCCGTGCAAGACCCGAAAGAAGCCCTGGTTCCCACCATGCCCCTCGCCGCCATTGCGCGCCACGCCCCCGACCACGTGCTTCGGCTGCGCGACCTGCGCATCCTGCTGCAGCTACTGGAGCCCGCCCATGCCCATTGAGGTCGAAAGCAAGCTGCTGATCGTCGACGACCTGCCCGAGAACCTGCTGGCGCTCGAGGCGCTGATCCGCGCGCCCGGGCGGCTGGTGTACCGCGCCGGTTCGGCCGAGGCTGCACTGGCGCTGCTGCTGGAACACGAATTCGCGCTCGCCATCGTCGACGTGCAGATGCCCGGCATGAACGGCTTCGAGCTGGCCGAGCTGATGCGCGGCACCGAGCGCACGCGGCACATCCCGATCATCTTCGTGAGTGCCGCCGGGCGCGAGATGAACTACGCCTTCCAGGGCTACGAAAGCGGCGCGGTCGACTTCCTGCACAAGCCGCTCGACCCACATGCGGTGGTCAGCAAGGTCAGCGTGTTCGTCGACCTGCACCAGCACCGCAAGGCGCTGCGCCACGAAATGGAGTCGCTGGCCGCCGCGCACCGCAAGCAGGAAGAGCTGGTGCAGCAGCTGCAGCACACGCAGCGCGAGCTGGAGCGCGCGGTGCGCATGCGCGACGACTTCATGTCGATGGTGTCGCACGAGCTGCGCACGCCTCTGAACACGCTCTACCTGGAGGCACAGCTGCGGCAGCTGCACCTGTCCAAGGGCAAGCTCGACAGCTTCTCGCCCGAGAAGCTGCCCACCATGATCGAGCGCGACCAGCGCCAGATCCGCAACATGGTGCGGCTCATCGACGACATGCTCGACGTGACGCGGCTGCGGCGCGACGCGCTGTCGATCCAGACCAAGCCGGTCGACCTGGCCGAGCTGGCCCGCGCCGTGGTCGACAACCTGCGCCACCAGGCCGAGGCCGCGGGCTGCAGCATCAGCCTGGACGCGCCCCCGGCGTTGCGCGGCGTGTGGGACGAGTTCCGCATCGAACAGGTGCTGACCAACCTGCTGACCAACGCGCTGCGCTACGGTGGCGGCAAGCCGGTCGAGATGACGGTGCGCCAGGACGGCGACCACGCGGTCGTGAGCGTGCGCGACCAGGGCATCGGCATCTCGCCCGAGGACCACCAGCGCATCTTCGAGCAGTTCGAACGCACCGACGTCAGCCGCAAGCACGCGGCCGGCCTGGGCCTGGGCCTGTACATCACGCACAAGATCGTGAGCCTGCATGCGGGCCGCATCGGCGTGGAGAGCACGCCGGGCCACGGCGCGCGCTTCTTCGTCGAGCTGCCGCTGCAGCCGCCGCCCGCCTCGGCCGGCACCGGGAAGTAACAAACAAGGCCTCTGTTACGGATTCCGGTAGGCACAGCGTCGATACTGCGGGATCGCAATCAATGGATGCCGAGAGAAAACAACTGTGAATGTGCTGATCGTCGACGACAACGAGGCCGCGGCCGACCTGCTGCGGGAGCTGCTGACGCTGCAGGATCACACCGCCCGCTGCACCTACACGGCGCAACAGGCGCTGGACGCGGCGGCCGGCGAGCGCTTCGATGCGGCGCTGATCGACCTCACCCTGCCCGACTTCCCTGGCACCGAGGTGGCGCGCCGGCTGCGTGCCACCGCCGCCGAAGGCACGCCGCGGCTGCTGGTGGCGATTTCCGGTTTTTCGGAACGAGATGCGGCGAATGCGGCGCCGGGCGAGGTGCTGTTCGACCACCACCTGCAAAAGCCCATCGACATCGGGGCGCTCGAGCGCATCCTCGCGCCCAGCTGACCCGGCCTTCTATCGCCCTTCAGCGCATCGCGCGGTAGCGGTAGAGGCGAAAACCTTCCTTCTGGATGAAGC
Organism: Variovorax sp. FW305-3-2-15-B-LB1; assembly: GCF_058787635.1. Taxonomy (NCBI): domain Bacteria; kingdom Pseudomonadati; phylum Pseudomonadota; class Betaproteobacteria; order Burkholderiales; family Comamonadaceae; genus Variovorax; species Variovorax sp. FW305-3-2-15-B-LB1. The sequence continues at coordinate 98,220 of NZ_JBYSZY010000003.1, forward strand.
CGCTGGGCTCCCAGCCGCGTGCGAGCGCACGGTCGGTAATCTGCGCCATCTGCAGGCCGATGCTGTCCTGGAGGTTGTCCCCCACGGCCAGCTCGAACTTACGGAGTTCGCCGTCCAGGGCCTCCACCGCCGCAATGGCGGCCTCGACATCGGTGAAAGGCCGAACGCTGGTCTGCATTTTTTGTCGCTCCTTCGGCACTCTGCGCGCCTGTTGAACGATCCAAGGCAAGTGTCATGCCCCGGGCCCGAACCCGCTCTCAGGCATGAAATGAATTCTTTGATCTTACAAATGTGACTGAATGTGACGTTTTCGTCAGAGTTCACGCCAAGAATTGGCATGCCTGCAAGCTTGCGGATCGCCGGTCAATCGCGGTCGTCATCGTCGTCGTCATCGTTCGGCGCACGGTAGGGATAGCCGGGGCCGTAGTACAGGCGCCCGCGCGGCGGGACGTAGATCGGGGCCGGCCGGTAGTACACGGGCGGCGGCGGACGGTAGTAGGCCCGCGGCGGTGGCGGTTCGTAGTAGATCGGGGCCGGATAGCCGTAGACGGGCGGCGGCACGTAGTACGGCGGCGCGTAGACCGGGCCGGGCGCGCCGATCTGCACCGACCAGCTCGTGCGCGCGCTGGCAGCGCCCGTAGCGAGCAGCGCGCCGGCCGCGATCGCGGCGACGGCGGCCCATCTGAAAACGGAAGAATCACTTGGGGAATGCATGGTGGCTCCAGGCCTGGCGCGAACGGCGCCGGCGTGGTCCTGCAACGCCACATGTCCCTGCGTGGTGCACCTCGAAGCGCACCAGCTGGTTGCCAAACGTGAACGGGATTCCCAGTCGGCCTTCAGTTCACGATGGCCCGGCGCGACAGCATCACGTCGTCGCCTGTCGTGTTGAAGGCGATGGTCGGCGCGCTGAAATCGCTCAGCGGCGCGCCCAGGCCGATCTCGCCGCGGCCGTGCAGCACGCACTCGTCGCGCCGCAGCGCGATCTCGTGGCTCGGCCCACCGTTGCCGTGGAAGCGCACCCAGGTGCCGTAGGTGCTGACATCGATCAGCACGCAACTACCCTGCCGCTCCTCGATGCGCGCATGCAGCCGCGACACGCGCGGGTCGTTGACCACGAACTGCGCGTCGCCCACGCGGCCCAGGTGAATGGGCAACTGGTCGATGCGGAACATGGAGCGCACGTCGAGCCACGCGAGTTCGATGCGGCCGAAGGTGGAATCGGGCAGGCGCGCCGGCAGCAGCGCGGCCGGCACGGTGAGAAAGCTCGTCAGGTCTTCCTGCCAGTCGATGCGGTGGACGATCGACATCTCGGTGCGCCCGCGGATGCTGATCGGCCCGAGGTCGCGGTGCTGCACGGCGCCTTCGTGCAACTGCTGGATCACCGCCTCGGTGACCCAGATCTGGCCGGGGCCGGCCAGGTCGCTCAGGCGCGAGGCCAGGTTGACGGCGTCGCCGAAGCAGTCGCCCTCGACCTCGACCACATCACCGCTCGCCACGCCGATCTGCAGCGCCATGCGCAGCGGCACGGGCCAGCCGGCCAGGCGCTTCTGGTGGTAGCGCTGCAGCTCGATGACCGCGTGCGTGGCGGCGGCGCCGCTGGTGAAGATGGCGAACACGCCGTCGCCCAGCGATTTCACGACCCGGCCGCCGTGGGCCTCGCACACACGCCCGATCCATTGGGTCAGCCGCGTCACGGTTTCGGTGGCACGTGCATTCCCCATGGCCTCGAAGACCCTGGTACTTCCGGTCAAGTCCGCGAAAACGACTGTGGAATTGACACCCATACTGTTTTTTCTTGGCGGCAAGCGCTGGTTATGTTGCTCTGGACCTTTCGCCGCTCCTGCGAGAAGTTTCCCCGACATGCGCCTTCACATGCAAGGAACGATCCGCAGAAGCTTCTTGTTGACGCTGCATCGACTGGGCCAGCTTGGCGCATCGTGCAGATGAATGCCAAAGTTTTTTAATACTTTTGCGCTCAAAATTCAAATGACAACAAAAGAGACCGCTAAAGCTTGTTGTTTGCAAACAAGAAACGGTGTTTCACATCTTGTGTCCCGGCGAACTGAGGCTTAAGGTAGCGACCGTCTCAGCTCCCGGCAATACGCTTTTCGTGACATGCTGCTCTTTCGCCGCCTTTTTCAGCTCCTGAACGTACCCGGCCTGGGCTCGCGGCAGGTTGCGGAAAGTCAGCTCGGGCGCATCCGCACGGCGATGCTGTCGGTGCTCCAGGGCCGCGGTGGCCAATCGATCCAGCGTGTCAGCCAACGCGTGCGCTTTGCGGTCGATGTCGAGACCCTCTGGTACCTGCGTCAGGACGTGATGGTGGCGCTGAGCGCCATCGACGGCGAATCGGCCGCGCGGCGCCAGATGAAAGAAATCAACAGCATGTTCAAGGGCGGCCTGCCCGGCTCGATGGGCCCGCGCGTCCATCAGCGTTTCACCAACCAGTGATGTCCTGATCGGCCGGCATCGCAGCGGCACCGGTGGCCGCCTGCGTGCTGGTTCAATGGTCGTGGCCGTGATGGGCGTGACCGTGGTGCGCATGGTCATGGTGGCCGTGCCGATGGCCCCACACCAGGAACACGTCGCGCCCCTCGGCGGCCAACGCCACCTTCGCACCCACCGGCAGCAGCACCTTGGTCTGCACGTGCCCGAACGGCAGGCCGGCAATGACCTGCACCTTCTTCAGGCTGGCGCGCAGCCGGTCGATCACCGTGTTCATGCCGAAGCCGCGGTCGTAGCCGGCGATGTTGCGCACGCCCGTGAACTGGCCGAACACGACGGCCTTCTGGCGTGCCAGCACACCCGCGAGCTTCAGCTGGTCGAGCATGCGCTCGATGCGGTACGGGTGTTCGTTGGTGTCCTCGATGAAGAGCACGCCCTTGTCGACCACCGGGAAGTACGGCGTGCCCAGCAGGCTGGTCAGCACGCAGAGGTTGCCGCCCCAGAGCACGGCGTCCTCGATCGGCTTGACCTTGAGCTCGGCGTCGCGCGCCGGCATGCGCCAGCCGGTGCCCTCGCCCTGCCCGCTCAACAGGTCGTCGAAGCAGGCTTCCATGATGTCGTCGGCACCACCTTCGGCGCCGAAGTCTTCGCCGACCGCGGGGCCCGACCAGGTGACGGCGCCGTTCTTGGCCAGCAGTGCGTTCTGCAGGGCCGTGAAGTCGCTGCAGCCGACGAACTCGGTGCCCTTGTCGATGGCCTTGGCCAGCGCCTTGTACGGCAGCGCGTCGAGGATGCGCGTGAGGCCGTAGCCGCCGCGCGCGATCAGCGCCACGTCGGCGCCGCTGGCGGCCGCACGCGAGATGGCGGCGAGCCGGGTGGCGTCGTCGCCTGCGAAACGCTGGTACGCCGAGAGCGCGGCTTCATCGACTTCGACTTCATGGCCCAGGGCCTTCAACCGCGCCACGCCACGCCGGAAGGCGGCCTTGTCGCGGATGGCACTGGAGGGGGAATAGATGTAGATATGTTTGGACGTCACGTCGTCGAGTATCCCATTGCGTCCCGGATCTGCCGGGCCAGGGGGGCGGCCTGTGCGGTGGTCGGCCCGCCCGATGCGGCGCGCGCACCGAGCGCGCGCAGCGCGGCTTCGTAGCCCCGGTCGGGGAACGGCGCGCGCCAGGCGTCCTTGGCGCGCACGCCGCTGTCGGGTGCGGCGAGCGTCGCGGTGAAGCGGCCTGGTGCCGCCGTTTGCAGCAGCGCGGCCAGTTCATCGCCCGCCTCGCTGTGCACCAGCGCGAGCGGTTCGGGATGCACCTGGTCGAGCCACGCCAGCAGCACGTCGCGGTGCCATTCGAGCCGGTGCGTGGCTTCGCGCTTGGGCTTGTCGCTCTTGCCGAAGCCGATCAGGTCGGGCACCAGCGTGCGCAGGCCGGGCGTGCCGACGAGGTGGCGGAAGAAGTAGCCCCACTCGCCCGGACCATGCAGGCACAGGCAATCGGCCACGCGACCGTCGCCGCCGGCCGGGCCGGATTCGTCGATCCAATGCAGGCGCCAGCCTTGCAAGATTGGCAGGTCCTGGGCGTGATGCGGCGCGAAGTCGAAATCGACGAGCGTGGCAAAGCGTTCGGCAGGCGTGCGCAAGGCGTCGTCGCGCAGCGGCTCGGCCTGCGCGCGCGCGGCGCTGCGGCGTTGCTGGAAGAAGCGCTGCAGCAGCGCACTGCAGTCGTCGGCCAGCACGCCGCCCTGCACGCGCGTGTGATGGTTCAGCTTCGGCTCGGCGAAGAGATCGAGCACCGAGCCCGCGGCGCCGGTCTTGGGGTCGGCGGCGCCGAACACCACGCGCGCCAACCGCGAATGCAGCATCGCGCCCGCGCACATCGCGCAGGGCTCGAGCGTGACGAAGAGCTCGCAGCCGTCGAGCCGGTAGTTGCCGAGCGCGGCGGCGCCGGCACGCAGGGCGTTGATCTCGGCGTGCGCGCTCGGGTCGTGCTGCGCCACGGGCGTGTTGCGGCCGGTCGCGATGACCTGGCCGTCCTTCACCAGCACCGCGCCCACCGGCACCTCGCCCGCGTCGGCCGCGCGCTGCGCTTCCTGCAGCGCGAGCGCCATCCAGTGCGCGTCCGAGGTCGATGCGGCCGACTCAGTTGTCATCGGGCATCTTGCGGGCCTGGGCCGCGGCATCAAGGGCGTCCTTGACCTGTTGCTGGACCTGCTGCGCCTGCGTGCGCGCATCGACCGCCGCCGGCGCAGATGCGCCAGGTACGGCCGGTTGTTTGGCGACGACGTTGCGGGAGAGCTGCTGCTTCGCCAGCAGCCCGACAACCACCAGCGCGAGCACGAGGCCGATCAAACCGAACATCCGCATCTCAGCGCGCCTCCGGTGCGACGGCCATGCCGAGCCGGTCCATCCACACGGCCAGCGCCTGCTCATCGGCCGAGCCGGCGCGGTAGACCTCGCGCATCGCCGCATGCGATTCGGGCCGGTGCTGGTTGAGCTTGATCTTGCATTGCAGCGCCGTCACGTGCAGCTCGAAGCCCATGATGCCGGCCAGCATCTTGCGCTGGAACTCCTCGCCGAGGTCTTTCCATTGCTGGGCGTAGGCCGGCTCGTGGTCACCGATGAGTTTCTTGAGCAGCGCGTCCTTGGCCTCGGGCGTCTCGACGAGCCGGGCTTCGACGGTGCAATGGACCGCGAGGTAGTTCCACGTCGGCACCCGCGCCAGGTCGGGATAGACCGAAGGCGACAGGTAGGCGTGCGGCCCCTGGAACACCACCACCGCGCGCGGCCGCGCCTGCAGGTAGCGCCAGTGCGGGTTGGGCTTGGCGCAGTGCCCCAGCAGCACCAGCGCATCGCCCTCGCGCTGCTCGGCCACGATGGGCAGGTGCGTGACGAAGGGGAGGCCCTCGTTGTCGTTCGAGATCAGGTTGGCAAAGGGGTGGTCGCGCATGAGGCCCAGCGCGACGGCCGGGTCCTTGGCGTTGAACTGCGGAGGCATGTACATGGGGCGGATTCCTCGTGGGGAGGTCCGATTGTCCCCGAGTCGCCCCGGCTTCCGCTGCGGCAGGCTACTTGGCGCGTGCCGCTTCGAGCTGCTTCACCATCGCCGTGTAGCCGCGCGCCTTTGCGAGCTGCAGCGGCGTGAGGCCCTGGCGGTCGGCCAGTTGCAGGTTGGCACCGCCGGCGATCAGCGCGGCCAGCATGCGCTGGTGGCGAGCGCCACCGTCGCCGAGCACGATCGACTCGATCACCGCCGTCCAGTGCAGGTTGTTCACGTGGTCCAGCGGCGCACCGGCCGCGACCAGCCGGCGCACGACCTCGTCGTGCCCCAGGTGCGCAGCGGCAATCAATGCGGTGCCGTCGTAGCGGCTGGTGACCTGCCCGGGCTTGGCGCCCAGTTGCAGCAGCAGCGTGAGTGTGGTCACGTCGTCGGCCACGGACGCGATGGTCACGGCGTCGTAGCGGTCGTCTTCGAGCAGGTCGATGTTCGCGCCCGCCTTGGCGAGCAGCGTCACGGCATCGCGTTGGCGCGCGTAGGTGGCGACCTGCAGCGGCGTGCGGCCGCGCGCGTCGCGCACATCGAGGCTGGCGCCGGAAGCGATCAGGCTCTTGAGCTTGGGCAGGTCGCCGTGCCAGGCGGCGCGGTGCAGGCCCTCGTAGGCCAGCACTTCGGCGGCCAGCGGCGGCACCTGGGCCGCCGCGCCGGGCGCGGCGCTCCAGCCGATCGCGGCGGCGAGCACCGCCGACCAGAGACCGCGCGCCGTCATCAGAGCTGGCCCTTGACCTTCTCGAGCGCGGCGTTGGCGCACTGCTCGTCGAGGTGGCCGCCGGGCGCACCGCCCACGCCCACGGCGCCGATCACTTCGTTGCCCGACTTGATCGGCACGCCGCCGCCCAGCAGCAGGAAGCCCGGCAGGTACACGAGGTTGGCGGCGCCGGGGTTCTTCTGGGCGCCTTCCATCATGGCTTGCGTGGGGCTCTTGGCCGAAGCCGAGGTCCAGGCCTTGCGTTCGCTCGACGACAGCGTGTGCGGGCCGGCGTTGTCGGCGCGCTGCACGGCGCGCACGGTGCCGGCGCGGTCGACCACGGTGGCGGCCACGTTGTAGCCGTTGGCGGCGCAGGCTGCCACGGTTTCTGCGGCGATCTGGTTGGCCAGCGCGAGCGAGATGTTTTTCTCGGTGCGAACAGCGGGGGCCGGCGTCTGGGCCTGGGCGACGGAAGCAGCGAGCAGAACGGCGAGACCGCCAACGCGGATGATCGATTGCATGTGTTGTTTCTCCAGTGATGAGAGGGTTCGTGCCGGCCTGTGCCGACCACGGTGTCACTGTAAAAAATACGGCACGATGCAACCATTCGTACGGCTACGCCCGGCGCTCCGTAGAACTACGGAGCGCCCTCTTCTCCCGCATCCGACGCCAGCACGGCATAGCGCCGGATCAGCTGCGCCAGCGAGTCGCAATCGAGCTTGGCGAACAGGTTGGCGCGGTGGGTCTCGACGGTGCGCGGCGACAGCGCCAGCACGCGCGCGATCTCCTTGTTGGTGAGCCCCTGCACGATGAAGGCCAGCACCTCGCGCTCGCGCTCCGACAGCTGCGCCACCCGCTCGCGCGCGGCGTTGTCGGCCTGCGAGCGCTCGCGCGTGCGCACATGCTGGCGCACGGCCTGCTGCAGGGCTTCGAGCAGCTGCTCATCGTCCACCGGCTTCTCCAGGAACTCGGCCGCGCCGGCCTTGAAGGCGCGGCGGCACATCTCGACCGTGCCGTGGCCGGTCAGCATGATCACGGGCTGGTCGACGCTCTGCGCCACCAGCCGGTCAAGCACCGTGAGGCCGCTGATGCCGGGCATGCGCACGTCCAGCACGATGGCGCCGACGCTCGCGCGATCGAAGCCGTCGATGAAGGCCTGCGGATCGGCCCAGCCCTGCACGCGCAGGCCGACCGTGCCGATCAGCAGCGACAGGCTGTCGCGCACGGCCTGGTCGTCGTCGATCAGGTGGATCAGGGGCGATTGGGGCTGATCGGCGGTGGTTGGCGTGGTCATGTCGAAGGTGCCACCAGCGGCAGCAGCAAGGTGAAGCGCGCACCGCGCGGCGAGGCATTGGCGGCGCTCAGGCTGCCGCCCATGCCGCTGGCCAGCGTTTCGCTCAGGCTCAGGCCGAGGCCCAGGCCGCCTTCGCGCGTGCTGAAGAAGGGTTCGAACAGGCGCGGCAGCGCCTCGGGCGCGATGCCGCGGCCGTTGTCGGTGACGGTCAGCACGCCCTCCTCGCCGTTGCGGCCGACCGAGACCACGAGGCGCCGCTCGGCCGCGGGCACGAGGTCCAGCGCCTGCATCGCGTTCATCAGCAGGTTGTGCACGATCTGCTCCAGCGCCACGGCCTCGGCCTGCACGCGCACGGGCGCCTGCGCGCTGGCGTCGAACTGGGCTGCCACGCCGTGGCGCGCGAACTCGGGCGCCAGCAGGTGCATGGCGCTGCGCACCACCTCCTGCAGCACCAGTGGCTTCACGTCGCCACCGGCCTCGGGGCGCTCGATGACGCGGCGCAGGCGGCCGACCACGCCGGAGGCACGGCGGGCCTGCTCGACGGCCTGCCCCATCGCGTCGCGCGCGGTGGCGAGGTCGGGCGGGTCGTCGTCGAGCAGGCGGCGCGCGGCCTGGGCGTTGGCCAGCACGGCCGTGAGCGGCTGGTTGAGCTCGTGCGCCAGCCCGGCCGACAGTTCGCCCAGCGCATTGAGCCTCGCCACCTGCCCCAGGCGCAACAGCTCCTCGGCGCGGCGCCGCGCGATGCGCTGGCGCTGCGCGGCCCACAGGCCCGCCAGCAACAGCGCCATCGCCACCGCCCAGCCGCCGATGGTGCGCCACGGCAGCTCGGCCCAGCCGACCTGGCGCTCGGCCACCAGCTCGAAAGGCTGGCTCGGCGACGCCAGTTCCTTGCTCAGGCTGTAGCGCCAGCCATGTTCGGCCGACTGGCCGTGCTGCAGCACCAGTTGCTGGCCGTCGCGCTGCAGGACCAGTCGCACGGGGCTGCGCTGCGGGTTCATCGGCCAGTCGCGCCAGGGCACCGAGCCCACGAGGTCGATCTCGAGCGCGTAGCTCAGCGGCTCCGAGCCGATCACGAGCTGGTAGCGACCGTGCGCGAGGTCGAGCACGGCCAGGTCGGCGCGGCGTTCGGCGCGCGAGCGGGCCTCGGCGGCGGCCAGCGCGTCGGCGTGCTCGGCATCGGGCCAGGACTCCTCGGCCGCGCGCCGCTGCACGCGCAGGATCGACGAGTACACCGACGGCAGGCGCCGCTCGGGGTAGTCGGCGCCGGCGTTGGGCTCCAGCAGCGCGAGCGTGGCCAGCACGGCGTCGTACTGCACCACCTGCTGACTCATGAGCCGGTGCGCGATGCGCGCGTCGGTCTCGAAATCCTGCTGGAGCCGGGTCAGCTCGGCGCGCGCGAACCACACGGCGCCGGCGGCCGTGAGCACCACCCAAGCCAGCCACCAACCGCCCCGCGTACGCAACCACTGTGTCATGGCGCGGATTGTGCCCGGCGCCGACAGGCCTCCCCGCTTGGCCGAAAATGCCGACCCAGACATGGCTGACGTGCAGGACTCCCTCTTTTCCGACCTCCCCGAACTTCCGCGCCCGGCCGAAGCGGCCGACGCGCCGGCGCCTTCGCCGAAGAAATCGCGCGGTGCCACCGTGAAGCCGCTGGCCCCCGACGCGGCGCTGGTCGCTCTCGCCGCCGAGTTGCCGCCGCAGCTGCGCCTGGGCACCTCGTCGTGGAGCTACCCCGGCTGGGCCGGCCTGGTCTGGGACGGCGACTACGCAGAAACCGTGCTCTCGAAGAACGGCCTGTCGGCGCTCGCCCAGCACCCGCTGCTGCGCACCGTGAGCCTGGACCGCAACTTCTACCGCGCCCTCACCGCCAGCCAGTACGCGCGCTACGCGGCCATGGTGCCCGACGACTTCCGCTTCGTCGTGAAGGCCCCGAGCCTGGTGACCGACGCCACGGTGCGCGACGAAAGCGGCCGCGGCACACAGGCCAACCCGGTGTTCCTGAGCCACGAGATCGCGCTGCAGGAGTTCGTGCAGCCGGCGCTCGACGGGCTGGGCCACCGCATCGGCGCGCTGGTGTTCCAGCTGAGCCCGATCCCGGCGCACCTGCTGGCCGACCAGCCTGCGCTGATCGCACGCATCGGCGCGATGCTGGCGGCGATGCCCGACCTGAAGCCGACCGCACCCGACGCCGTGCTTGCCGTCGAGGTGCGTGACCCGCAGCTGCTGTGCCCCGCCTTCGCCGACATGCTGCGCAGCGTGGGCGCGACCTTTTGCATGGGCCTGCACGCGAAGATGCCGCCCATCGAAGACCAGCTGCCGATGCTGCGCGCCCTGTGGCCCGGGCCGCTGGTGTGCCGATGGAACCTGCACCGCCGCCACGGCCGCTTCGGCTATGAAGATGCCGAAAAACTCTACGGCCCCTTCGACAAGGTGCTCGACCCCGACCCGGAAACCCGCGCCGCGCTGGCCAAGGTGATTGCCGGCACCACGGGCGCCGGGCAGAACGCCTTCGTCACCGTGAGCAACAACGCCGAAGGCTGCGCGCCGCTGACCATCGCGTCGCTGGCGCAGGACATCGTCGACCGGATCTCCCGCTAGAACGCCCGCCATGCATTCGATCTCGTTCCGGCCCCTGCAATCCACGGATTTCGCGATGCTCCACGACTGGCTGTGCCGCCCGCACGTGGCCGAGTGGTGGACACCCGTGCCGACGCTCGCCGAGGTCGAGGCCGACTTCACGCCGATGCTGGCGCCCGAGTCGCCCGACCGCGGCTACATCGCATTGCTCGGCGAGCAGCCCTTGGGATTCATCCAGTCGTACGTCGTGATGGGTTCGGGCGACGGCTGGTGGGAAGACGAACGCGACCCGGGCGCGCGCGGCATCGACCAGTTCCTGGCTCGGGCGGACCAATTGAATCGCGGACTCGGCAGCGCGATGGTCCGCGCCTTCACGGACCAGCTGTTCGCCGACCCGGCGGTGACGCGCATCCAGACCGATCCGTCGCCGCGCAACGCCCGCGCGATCCGCAGCTATGCCAAGGCCGGCTTCCGCGCGCTGGGCGAGGTGGTCACGCCCGACGGGCCCGCGCTGCTGATGGTGCGCGAGCGCGGCGACTAAGTCGAAGACCGTGTCGCGTCGAGGTCGCACCACATGTGGACCTTCGACGAGAACACGCCATCGAGCACGGTGGCCATCGGCTCGACGCCGAAGACCTGGAAGCCGCAGCGTTCGTACAGCGCCTGCGCCGGGCGGTTGCCTTCCGTCACCGTCAGTTGCACCACGCGCACGCCGTCGAGCGTGCGTGCATGCGCGAGCAAGGCCCGCACGAGTTGTCGCCCGGCGCCCGCACGCCGTGCCGATTCCGCCACCACCATGCCGAACAAGGTCGCCTTGTGGCGCGTGCGCTGCCGCGATTCGCGGCCCAACCCCGCCGCGCCGATCAGCGCGCCGGTGGCATCGAAGGCGCCATACACCACCTCGGCCGCGTCGGCGTCCGTGCGCAGGCGCGTCTCCCACCAGGCCGGCGGCAGGCTGGCGCGCTCCTCGACCGTGGACGTGAACGCCTCGGGGTGCCGCGCGTAGGCGTCGAGCATCAGCGCACGGTAGGCCGGCGCGTCGGCAGGAATCAGTCGGCGAACGGTGGGAGCGGCTTCAGAAACGGGCACAGACGGACTGCCTTTCCTGCAACACCGCCTCTTGCGCGAAGCGCTGGCGGTAGGTGTCGATCAACACGGCGATGGCCGCGTCGGCCTTCGCGTCGCGCGGGTGCAGCAGCACGACCAGCTTCGAGGGCTCGCGCACCACCTGCCCCGACGCGCCGCGCCACTGGCCAGCGGCGTCGAGCACCGTGAAGCCTTGCGGAAAGGTCGGTGTCACGCGGGTGTCGAGAAAGTCGGCCCAGTCGGCGTCGGACACCTGACCGCCCGTGGGGATGGCGCGGCCGAAATAGAGGGTGTCGCGCTCGAAGGCCTCGAAGCCCGCGGCGCAGGGGCCGGACGGCCCAGCGGCGCACCCTGCAAGCACCGCAGCGGCCAGCGCGCCCGCCACGCCTGCGAGAGGCAGCCGGTGGCGTGCGACGTTGTTCATGCCGGCCCCTCGGTGTTGGCTCAGGCCTCGGGCGCGATCGACTCGGCGTACTCGTACAGCGCGCCCAGGATTTCTTCGCCGCGCTCGTCGGCGTTCTCGGACAGCGCATCGACCTCGCTGAACAGCGCCTCGATGGTGCGCGCCCCGCCCTCGCCCTTGAACAGGCGCGCCACGCGCAGCGCTTCCCAGCGCTCGGTTTCCTCCTCGTTCAGGGACTCGGGCCAGTTGCGTGCGCGGTAGCGGAAGAGGATTTCTTCGAGCCGCCCGTCGTCGAAGGCCACGCGCTCCTTGGCGAGCCCCTCGGGCGACAGCCCGCGCAGCTGGTTCAGGCGACGGCGGTCGCCGTTGCCGACAAAACCGCCATAGAGGTCTTCATCGACATCGGGCGTCGCCTCCTTCGGGCGGGAAAAGACCTGCGACCAGATCGCGCTCATGTCGGGCAGGTCGCGCGCGATGGCGGCGTGGCGCATGGCGGTGTCCATGTCGACGCCCCAGCGCTCGGCCATGGCCGGTGCCAGCGTGCGCAGGTTGCCGACCACCATCGGCGACTTGTTCAGGTGCACGCTCTTCATCGGCAGCCGCGTCATGCCTTCGGGCAGGTCGGCGGTGCGCGTGAACAGGCGCAGGCGCAGCGTCTCGGCGTCGAGGTCGCGCAGCTCGCTTGGGTCTTGCGACAGGTCCCAGGCCAGCAGTTCGTTCTTGTTGGTCGGGTGGCTGGCCAGCGGCCACATCACGGCCAGGCAGCCGCGCTCGACCGGGAACATGCCCGACACGTGCAGGAAAGGCTTGGCGGTCTCGCGCATCGCGGGCAGGCCGAGCTCCATCGCCACGCGGTCCTTCTTGTGCAGGCCGAAAGCGAAATCGAACAGCTTGGGCTGCTTGTCGCGGATGAGTCGCGCCAGCGCAATGGTGGCGCGCACGTCGGACAGCGCATCGTGCGCCGATTCGTGCAGCAGGCCGTTGGCGCGCGCCAGGTCCTCGAGCTTGAAGCTGGGCTTGCCGTCTTCCTTCTTCGGCCACTCGATGCCGTCGGGGCGCAGCGCATACGTGAGGCGCACCACGTCGAGCAGGTCCCAGCGGCCGCAGTCGTTCTGCCATTCGCGCGCGTACGGGTCGATGAGGTTGCGCCAGAACAGGAAGCGCGTGACCTCGTCGTCGAAGCGGATGGTGTTGTAGCCCACGCCGATGGTGCCGGGCTGCGAGAAGGCTTGCTCGATGTGGGCCGCGAACTCGTGCTCGGGAATGCCGCGCTCCAGGCAGACCTGCGGCGTGATGCCGGTGATCAGGCAGGCCTCGGGGCTGGGCAGGTAGTCCGGCGCGGGCTTGCAGTAGATCATCAGCGGCTCGCCGACCTCGTTGAGCTCGGCGTCGGTGCGGATGGCCGCGAACTGCGAGGGACGGTCGCGGCGCGGCACGGCGCCGAAGGTTTCGTAGTCGTGCCAGAGAAAGGTGTGGTTCATTCAGAGCAAGGGAGAAAACAGTCGCGCAATGGCGTCGCCGAGGCGACGCCAGAAAGTCTGCGGGCGGTGGGCGCGCACCGCGCCAGAGCTGTGCAGGTCGGTTTCGAACTGCGCCGCCAGCGGCTGGGTCAGCGCGGGCCCGTAGACCACGGCGCAGACCTCGAAGTTGAGCCGGAAGCTGCGGTTGTCGAAATTGGCGGTGCCGATCATCGCGCAATGGTCGTCGACCACCAGCGTCTTGGAGTGCAGCATGCGTTCCTTGTACTCCCAGATCTTGACGCCCGCGGCGATCAGCTCGTCGAAGTACGAACGCGCGGCAGCGCTCACGATGGCCGAGTCGCTGCGGCGCGGCACGAGCAGCCGCACGTCGACGCCGCGCAGCGCCGCGCTGGTCAGCGCCATCAGCGCAGGCTCGCCCGGCACGAAGTACGGCGTGGTGAGCCAGGCCCGGCGCGTGGCCGAATGGATGGCCTCGACATGCATGCGGTGGATGGCCTCGAAGGCGTTGTCGGGGCCGCTGGTGACGATCTGCACCGGGATGTCGCCCGCCTCCACCTGGGGCAGCAGCGCGTCCAGCACGGCGTCGGAGCGGTGCTGCTTTTCGCCGGTGGCGTAGCTCCAGTCCTCGAGGAAGGTGGTCTGCAGCCAGCGCACGGCGCTGCCCTCGATGCGCACATGCACGTCGTGGTACGCGTCCTTGGGGTTGGTGCGCTTGTCTTCCTCGTCGGTGATGTTCACGCCGCCCGTGAAGCCCACGCGGCCGTCGCACACCACGATCTTGCGGTGGGTGCGGTAGTTGGTCACGGGGCGCAGGCGCCGGCCGATCTTGGTGTCGTGGAACAGCGCCACTTCCACGCCCGCCGCGTGCATCGGCGCCATGAACTTGCGGCCGATGCGCTTGGAGCCGAGCGCGTCAAGCAGCAGGCGCACCCGCACGCCGGCCTGCGCGCGCTCGACCAGCAGGTCGCGCAGCGCGGTGCCGATCCGGTCAGGCTCGAAGATGTAGTACTCGAGGTGGACGTGGTCGCGCGCCGCGCGCACGGCCTCGAAGATCGCGTCGAAGGTGCGCGCGCCGCCCGACAGCAGCTCGACGCCCGTGGCGCTCGACACCGGCAGGCCGCAGGCGGCGGTGCCCAGCCGGGCCATCTGCTGCAGCGCCGGTGGCGCATGCTGCGAGGCGTCACGCAGCCGCGCCAGGTCGGCCTGCGCATGGGCGTTCGCGCGGTTGCGCAGGCGCTTGAGCCGCTGCTTGCGCAGCCGCTGCGGCCCCAGGAAGTAATAGACGATGAAGCCCGCGAACGGCAGCAGCGCCAGCGACAGGATCCAGCTCATGGTGGACACCGGCGCGCGCTTTTGCATCACGATCCAGATCGACAGCACGGCGATGTAGCCGCTCCACGCCAGGGAGAGGCCGGTTTTCCATTCGTGGCTGAGTTCGGGGAGGATCAAGGCAAAAGCGGTTGAAGGCGGAGTGTTTTCGGCCGGCCCAAAGAAAAAGGCCAGCAGCGAATGCTACCGGCCTTTGACTTCGTTCCTCGAAGCGGCGGGATCAGCCCGTGGCGGCTTCCTCGGCTTCGGGCTTCGACTTGCCTTCCTTCTTCGGGATCGGCTGGATGTCGAGCAGCACTTCGTCCTTCTCGTCGAGGTCGACTTCCAGGCGACCGCCGTCGGTCAGGCGACCGAACAGAAGCTCGTCGGCCAGCGCACGACGGATCGTGTCCTGGATCAGGCGCTGCATCGGGCGTGCGCCCATCAGCGGATCGAAGCCCTTCTTCGCCAGGTGCTTGCGCAGCTTGTCGGTGAAGGTGACCTCGACCTTCTTCTCGCTGAGCTGGGTTTCCAGTTGCAGCAGGAACTTGTCGACCACGCGCAGGATGACCTGTTCGTCGAGCGCCTTGAAGTTGACGATGGCGTCCAGACGGTTGCGGAATTCAGGCGTGAACAGGCGCTTGATGTCGCCCATTTCATCGCCGGCCTGCCGCGCGTTCGTGAAGCCGATGGTCGCCTTGTTCATGGTCTCGGCACCCGCGTTCGTCGTCATGATGATGATGACGTTGCGGAAGTCGGCCTTGCGCCCGTTGTTGTCGGTCAGCGTGCCGTGGTCCATGACCTGCAGCAGCACGTTGAAGATGTCCGGGTGCGCCTTCTCGATTTCGTCGAGCAGCAGCACCGCGTGCGGCTTCTTCGTGACAGCCTCGGTCAGCAGACCGCCCTGGTCGAAACCGACGTAGCCCGGAGGCGCGCCGATCAGGCGGCTCACCGCGTGACGCTCCATGTACTCCGACATGTCGAAGCGGATCAGCTCGATGCCCATGATGTAGGCCAGCTGCTTCGCCGCTTCGGTCTTGCCGACGCCCGTGGGGCCGGAGAACAGGAACGAGCCGATCGGCTTGTCGCCCTTGCCCAGGCCCGAACGCGCCATCTTGACCGCGGAGGCCAGCACTTCGAGTGCCTTGTCCTGGCCGAACACCACGCTCTTGAGGTCGCGCTCGATCGTCTGCAGCTTGCTGCGGTCGTCGTTGCTGACGTTGGCCGGGGGAATGCGCGCGATCTTCGCGACGATTTCCTCGACCTCGGTCTTGCTGATGGTCTTCTTGCGCTTGCTCGGCGGCAGGATGCGCTGAGCGGCGCCGGCTTCGTCGATGACGTCGATCGCCTTGTCAGGCAGGTGACGGTCATTGATGTACTTGGCGCTGAGCTCGGCCGCGGCCTGCAGGGCCGCCACGGCGTACTTCACGCCATGGTGTTCCTCGAAACGCGACTTCAGGCCCTTGAGGATGTCGACGGTTTCCTGCACCGACGGCTCGACCACGTCGACCTTCTGGAAACGACGCGACAGGGCCGCATCCTTCTCGAAGATGCCACGGTATTCCGTGAAGGTGGTGGCGCCGATGCACTTGAGCTGGCCGCTGGAGAGCGCCGGCTTGAGCAGGTTCGACGCATCGAGCGTGCCGCCCGAGGCTGCGCCCGCACCGATCAGGGTGTGGATTTCGTCGATGAACAGGATGGCGTTCGGCTTGTCCTTGAGCGACTTGAGCACGCCCTTCAGGCGCTGTTCGAAGTCGCCGCGGTACTTGGTGCCGGCCAGCAGCGCGCCCATGTCGAGCGAGTAGACCTGCGCCTCGGCGAGGATCTCGGGCACGTCGCCCTGGGTGATGCGCCATGCCAGGCCTTCCGCGATCGCGGTCTTGCCCACGCCGGCCTCGCCCACGAGCAGCGGGTTGTTCTTGCGCCGGCGGCACAGGATCTGGATCACGCGCTCGACCTCGTATTCGCGGCCGATCAGGGGATCGATCTTGCCGTCCTTGGCGAGCTGGTTGAGGTTTTGCGTGAACTGCTCGAGCGGCGAGGCCTTCTCGTTGCGTTCGCCGCCACCCTCTTCGCCCTCGCCTTGAGGCGCTTCGCCGCTGCCCTTGACGGCTTCCGGCGGATCGCTCTTCTTGATGCCGTGGGCAATGAAATTGACCACGTCCAGTCGGGTGACGCCCTGCTGGTGCAGGTAGTACACGGCGTGCGAATCCTTCTCGCCGAAGATCGCGACCAGCACGTTGGCGCCGGTGACTTCCTTCTTGCCGTTGCCGGTGGACTGCACATGCATGATGGCGCGCTGGATCACGCGCTGGAAACCCAGGGTGGGCTGGGTGTCGACATCATCGGTACCCGCCACTTGCGGCGTGTTGTCCTTGATGAAGTTGGTGAGCGACGCCCGCAGGTCGTCGACGTTCGCCGAGCAGGCGCGCAGAACTTCCGCGGCGCTCGGGTTGTCCAGCAAAGCGAGCAGCAGATGTTCCACGGTGATGAACTCGTGGCGTTGCTGCCGGGCCTCGACGAAGGCCATGTGCAAGCTGACTTCCAGTTCCTGGGCAATCATGTGATTTCCTTTTGCCTTGCTGTAAATAAGTTCTCAGATGGGTTGGAGCGCGTGCAATTCAACTGGTTCACGCGACCGGTTCGCTGACACATTGCAGCGGGTGCCCTGCCTGCTGCGCGGCCTCCATCACCTGATTGACCTTGGTGGCCGCCATGTCGCGGGAATAAACCCCACAGACACCCCGGCCATCGAGGTGGATCTTGAGCATGATCTGGGTCGCCGTTTCTCGGTCCTTGCTGAAGTATTCCTGCAGGATGACGATCACGAACTCCATCGGCGTGTAGTCGTCGTTCAGCATGACGACCTGGTACATCTGGGGCGGCGCCGTTTTTTGCGGGCGGCGCTCCAGAACGACCGAATCTCCGTCGTCGCCCGCCGGTTTCTGCGCCGGTGGGGTGCTGGGAGTTTTGGGAATTCTCGTTGCCATGAAAAAGATTCTATAGAGCGTGCAAGCACCGTGCCGACGCCAACAGACTTGGTGACGCCTATTCGACAAATCAAGAGGCATGCGTCGTGTACGACAGCACGAAGACAGACGTAAAAAAACCGGCAGATTGCCGGTCTTTTTTACAGATTGCGCAGAACGGGACCTTTGGGCGCCGGCAATTTCCGGCCCGGCACCCGGGTCGGAACCGGCAGATCGGGCGGCAGGGCGTCGATTTCTTCGTCGGTGAGTTCGCGCTCGGGAGCCCACTCTGCTTCCTCGTGAACGGCGGCGGGCAGCGTGAACGGGACTGGCGAGTTCTGCAACTCCGAATCCTCGTGCAAGGCCGGTACTGGTGGCAATGGTCTCGGCCGCTGCGGGGGTGAGGGTGCAACGGGCGGAGCAACCGGCCCTCCTCTAATGCCCGTCAAGGTGGGGGGCGCTGGCGACAACGCCTGCCATTCAGCCAGCCGCCGCGCATCCTGCTCCGCCTGCCAACGCGCCAGTGCCAAGCGTTGCGCTTTCTGGTGCGCGGTCTGCTGCTGCCCGAGCAGCGCCAGCTCGGCGCGGATCGCCAGCCGCATCTGTTCGCGCTCCGAATCCGAGGCACGGCGCTGCGTTTCGAGCTGCTTGCCGAGCTTGTGCGAGAACGCCCAGAGGCCCAGCAAGGCGCCAGCGGCGCCGACCGCGAAGCAGACGACAAGAAAATTGGCCTGGATCAGCGTCACAGCGAAACCTCCTCGTCGGCGTCCCACTTGCGCAGCAGATCGAGTGGAATGGCATCGGCCACCTGGGAAAACCGCAGGCCGGTCATGCGTTCGGCCTGCTTGAGCAACACGGCGACAGGACTGCTTGGTTCGTGGTTCTCGAACCATCGGCGGGCCTTGCGAATGTCACGCAGGATGTCGTCGCGTGTCGCCAGGCCCTCACCGGCTGGCGTGCTTGCCGGCCACGACGGAAGCGGGTCAGGTCTTGTTGCGGCCGCGACAGGCGGCGCCGATGCCCCGGTTCGCTGGAATGGGGCCAGCAACCGCACCAGCGCATGCAGTGGAGGCGCGTCCAGCCCCAGGTGCTGGGCGGCCCAGGCGACGATCTGCGCCGCCGCCTCGGCCGCTTGCGCCAACAGGCGCAGCGGCGCCTGGTCGTCGCCCGACGCAGCGGCCGCGAGGTCTGCCAGCTGCTGCGCCATGGCCTCCGGACTGGCTGCGTCCGGCGCCCGGGGCATCGCAAAGGCGCGCTCGACTTCACGCACCGTCAGGTGCCGCGCGGCATTGGCTGCAATGACGACTTCTCGCACGTCGCTCAACAGGCCCTCCGGATCGGCCAGCGCAGCGAGCGCATTGGCGCGCACGGCCGGGTCGCGCTCGCCTTCGATCACCAACTGGGGGTGCACCGCTTCGGGCCAGGTCCGCAGCGCCTCGACCAGCAGCACCAACGACTGCGCAAGCCCTGCCGCCTGCGCCAGCCGGGTGAGCTGGCCTTCGCCCGTCAGCGTGTTGGGGACGGCGAATGCCACGCGCGGCTGGATGGCCTTCATTCGCTCATCGAAGTTGTCGATGTCGATATCGAGGAACTTTCTCTCGGGCACAGGAGGCAAGGCCTGCGTCGGCTTGCCGGACAGATCGGACAAGACGCCCATCACGAAAGGCAATTCGATCTTCTTTTCGGACCCGTAGATTTCCACGTCGTACTCGATCTGCACGCGTGGTGCCCTGTTGCGGGCAATGAACTTCTGACTGCTGTTGTTGTTGGTGGCCATGAAAACTCCCTGGTGAAAAAACAGACAAGAACCTGGCATCGCGCCTCTTCGGGGGCAACGACGCATCTCCTGCGCCAACGAGACGGCTCGGTGGACTCAGGCGAACTCGGTGTGACAGACGATGGCGCCTCCTCCTTGCAAGGTCGGGTTGGCGCTGTCACTCGGCTTCACGTCGGCAGTCATGCGCCGGATCTTTTGCCGCGCTTGAAGCGCATCCAGCCACTGCCGGGAAAGAATCGGCAGGAGACGTTGTTCGATGAAGCCGATCAGACGGCGAGCCCCGGTTTCGTAGGCACCGCAGTGGCCGACGATTTCATTGAGCAGCGCAGGCGTGTAGTCCAGCGCAATGTCATGCTGCGCATGCATGCGCTCGACCACGCGATCCAGGTGCAAGCTCACGATGTCGCGCAGTGCGTCCGGGGCCAAGGGCAGGTAAGGCACCACGGTCAACCGGCCAAGGAATGCCGCAGGAAAGACCGTTCGCAGCGCCGGCTGGAGTGCATCGCGCAGAGCCTCGACATCGGGCACCAGCAAGGGATCTTCGCTCAGAGCGGTGATGAGTTCAGCACCAGTGTTGCTCGTCAACAGGATCGTGGTGTTTCGGAAATCGACACGACGCCCTTCCCCATCTTCCATCCACCCCTTGTCGAACACCTGATAGAAGATCTCGTGCACATCCGGATGGGCCTTTTCCACCTCATCGAGCAGGATCGTGCTGTAGGGCTTTCGGCGCACGGCCTCCGTGAGCACGCCACCTTCACCGAAGCCGACGTAACCCGGGGGCGCGCCTTTCAAGGTCGACACCGTGTGCGACTCCTGGAACTCGCTCATGTTGATGGTGATGAGGTTCTGCTCACCGCCATACATGGCTTCGGCCAATGCCAATGCCGTTTCTGTCTTGCCCACACCCGAAGGGCCGGCCAGCAGGAACACCCCCACCGGCTTGTTCGGATCCGTCAGGCGCGCCCGCGCCGTCTGCATGCGCTCCGTGATCGCCGCGAGCGCAGGCCCCTGGCCGATCACGCGCGCTTCCAGTCTTGATTGAAGCGCAACGACCGCCGCGACTTCGTCGGTGACCATCCGACCTACGGGAATCCCCGTCCAGTCGGCCACGATGCCCGCAACCACGGCCTCGTCCACCTGGGGAAAAATCAGAGGCAACTCCTTCTGGTGCGCGGCAAGCTCGAGTTCGAGGGCCTCCAGCTGCGCCGAGGGTGCATTCCCCTCGGCGCAGCTCAGCTCTTTCGCCTCCTCCCCCTTCTTGGTCCTCAATCCATGAATCGTGCGAACCAGTGCAAGCTCGTCTTGCCATCGCGCTTCGTGCAAGGTCAACGCCTGCTGCGCGGCATCGAGTTGGGATCGAGCTTTGTCGAGGCGCAACGCTCTTGCATCACTCCCCTGGGCAACGACACCCTCCTGACTCAGCAGTTCGAGCTCAACCTGGAGGGCTGCGATGCGGTGCCGCCATTGCTCGACTTCAGGCGGCGGCGCGTGAAGCGACATGGCAACGCGCGCACATGCGGTGTCCAGGAGACTGATCGCCTTGTCGGGCAGCTGGCGTGCAGGGATGTAGCGATGCGACAGCGTCACGGCGGCGCGCACGGCCTCATCGAGCACGAGCACGCCGTGGTGCTCGGCAAAGGTGGCAACAAGGCCACGCACCATCTCGATCGCAGCAACCTCGTCGGGCTCTGCCACCTGCAGCGTCTGAAAGCGTCGCGTCAGCGCTGGGTCTTTCTCGATGTGGCGCTTGTACTCGCTCCAGGTGGTGGCACCGATCGTGCGCAAGGTTCCCCGTGCAAGCGCTGGCTTGAGCAGGTTGGCGGCATCGCCTGTTCCGGATTGCCCGCCCGCACCGACCAAGGTGTGCACCTCGTCGATGAAGAGGATGACGGGCTGCGCCGATTTACCCGCTTCTTCCAGCAAGGCTTTGAGGCGGGACTCGAACTCCCCGCGCATGCTTGCGCCGGCCAACAGCGCTCCGACATCGAGACTCCACAGGCGGCAGTTCTTCAGATCGGGAGGAACCTCGCCTTGCGCGATGGCCAACGCGAGCCCCTCGACCACCGCGGTCTTGCCGACGCCCGCGTCTCCTGTGAGCAAGGGATTGTTCTGGCGGCGACGCAGCAGGATGTCGACCATCGTGCGGATCTCGTGTCCGCGCCCGATGACCGGATCGATCTGCCCTTGAGACGCGCGCTCGGTCAGATCCGTGCAGTAGCGCCGCAACGCCGACTTTCCATCCAACGCCGCATCGGCGAGCGCGGCGCTGGCTTCACCAGGCAGCGCTGATAGCAGACCGGCGCCATCGTGCGGTCCTTCCTGCCCTTCGGGGGAGCCGACCACGATGGCACCGATGGCCTCCGTCAGTTGATCTGCAGGGATTCGCTGGAATGCAGGCGAGATGCCAAGAAGCACGCGCCGCAGGTCAGGCGTCTGAAGCAGCGCAGCAAACAACCAAGCACCACGCACGCAATGCGCGCCGAACTCGAGACTCGAGAGCACCCACGCGCGCTCGATGGCAGCTTCGATGTGACTGGAGAAATCGGTCAGCGAGGTGGCACCCGATGGCAAGCTGGACAAGGCCGATGCGAAGTCTTTCTCGATGGCTTGCGCGTCGATCTGGTAGTGCCGGCAGATGCGGTGCAGGTCGCTGTCGTTGAGCTGCCAGAGCTGGTGAATCCAGTGCGTCAGTTCGACATAGGGATTGCCGCGCAGCTTGGCAAAGGCGGTGGCGGATTCAATGCCGCGAAACAAAGTGAGGTTGAGCTTGCCGAACAGCGCTCGCCGAGAGATCGTCATTGCGCGATCTGCCGTGCAGCGTGCACGCCCTGTTCGATCGGGTCGTCTGCGAGGCCCCCTGTTGCCAGGCAGATTCCTGCGTTCTTTTTCCCCACTTCGCGCCCCCTATGCTTCTTGGAATGGGCGCGATTCTGGCGGCTCGCCGCGAGGCAAACACAGCACAGTTTCTACCAATAGTTAAACGAAGGACGGAGCCTATTGATCTGTGATGTTTGCCCGCAGCTCCTTACGTTCAGAGCACAAAGGAGGTAATTCACTAACGATATCGCGAGGGCGACAAGCAAGAAAAAACCCTCGAGTCCTTTCGGAAGCTCGAGGGCTTGATAAGGGTCCGACGTTTCTCGACGTCAGCGATCGCAATTACATGTTGTCGATCATGACCTGACCGAAGCCAGAGCAGCTCACTTGCGTCGCGCCGTCCATCAGGCGCGCGAAGTCATAGGTGACCTTCTTGCTGGCGATCGATTTTTCCATCGAGCTGATGATCAGGTCGGCCGCTTCGGTCCAGCCCATGTGGCGCAGCATCATTTCGGCGGACAGGATCTCGGAACCCGGGTTCACATAGTCCTTACCGGCGTACTTGGGGGCCGTGCCGTGGGTGGCCTCGAACATGGCGACGGTGTCGCTCAGGTTCGCACCCGGTGCGATGCCGATGCCACCGACCTGTGCGGCCAGCGCGTCGGACACGTAGTCGCCGTTGAGGTTCAGCGTGGCGATCACGCTGTATTCCGCAGGGCGCAGCAGGATCTGCTGCAGGAACGCATCGGCGATGCTGTCCTTGACGGTGATTTCCTTGCCCGTCTTGGGGTTCTTGAACTTCATCCACGGACCTCCGTCGATCAGCTCGGCGCCGAATTCCTTGGCAGCCAGGTTGTAGCCCCAGTCACGGAAGCCACCTTCGGTGAACTTCATGATGTTGCCCTTGTGGACCAGGGTCACGCTCGGCTTGTCGTTGTCGATCGCGTACTGGAAGGCCTTGCGCACGAGGCGCTCGGTGCCTTCGCGCGAGACGGGCTTGACGCCGATGCCCGAGGTGTTGGGGAAGCGGATCTTCTTGACGCCCATCTCGTCCTGCAGGAACTTGATGAGCTTCTTGGCCTTGTCGCTTTCGGCTTCGAACTCGATGCCGGCATAGATGTCTTCCGAGTTCTCGCGGAAGATGACCATGTTGGTCTTTTGCGGCTCGCGCACCGGGCTGGGCACGCCCTCGAAGTACTGGATGGGCCGCAGGCAGACGTACAGGTCGAGTTCCTGGCGCAGCGCCACGTTCAGCGAGCGGATGCCGCCGCCGACGGGCGTGGTCAGCGGGCCCTTGATGGACACCACGTAGTCGCGCACCGCATGCAGGGTTTCCTCGGGGAGCCAGACGTCGGGGCCGTAGACCTTGGTCGACTTCTCGCCGGCGTAGACCTCCATCCAGTGGATCTTCTTCTTGCCGCCGTAGGCCTTGGCCACTGCGGCGTCCACCACCTTGAGCATCACCGGCGTGATGTCCAGCCCGGTGCCGTCGCCTTCGATGAACGGAATGATCGGCTGATCGGGCACATTGAGCGAATTGTCAGCGTTGACCGTGATCTTCTGGCCTTCGGTCGGGACTTTGATGTGCTGATAGCTGGACATGAGGGGGCTTGACTCCGGGAGTGACGTAATTCGAACGACTGTCTGCGAATTCAGACAGCGAGGGAGAATCGCTGTACAGCGCGCTAACAAATCGCTGTACATTTTAGACGCAACCCATCAGCGGACAATTGTCAACCGTAGGGCGATAGAGCCCGTTACTGGCTGACCTTCTGCTCGCCGGGAGGCGTTTCCAACCAATTCTCGATAGAGGAATCATCAATGAGCAAACTTCTCGCAGTCATGATCGCTGGCCTGTTCGCCGCTGGCGCGTACGCCCAGAACCCGGCCGGTACCACGCCCGAACAAGGCAACGCGACCAACAGCAAGCCGCAAGCTCGCGCTGAAGCCAAGAAGGAAGCCAAGCCCGCTGGTCAAGTGGCTCCCGCTGCTGGCGACATCGCCAAGACGCCTGAAGGCGGCGCCTTCGGTGCCGACAAGGCTGGCGTTGCTGGCGAAAAGCGCGCCAAGACCCGCGACGATCGTCGTCGCAACAAGGACGGCAGCGTGAAGCGCAAGGCCACGCAAGGCGGCACGCCTGACATGCCCGGCGCCAAGTAAGCTGGTCTGTCCCCCTAAGAAAAGCGCTCTCCGGAGCGCTTTTTTTCGTTCGCAGTTTTGTTCAACCACTGTCAACCGGGGTTCTTGAGGTCCGTTGAATGGAGGCCTTCCGCAGGGAGGTGATCCATATCAACAATCTCAAAGGATTTCTCATGAACAAGCTGATCGCAGCCCTGGTCGCCGGCCTCTTCGCAGCCGGTGCATTCGCCCAAGCCGCCGAACCCGCGCCCGCAGCGCCGGCCGCTCCCGCGGTCCACAAGGCCAAGGCCAAGCACACGGTCAAGAAGCACAAGGTGCGTCACGTCTCCAAGGCCCACGCGGCCGCCAAGAAGGTGTAAGCTTTCGAGCTCCCGGCAATGCCCGCTTCAGCGGGCATTTTTATTGGTCACGGGCCGAACTCGTGTGTCCTGGCCCCGAAAGAGTCATCCGATGTTTCAGCGTCTCGCCGCGCTGCTTCTGGTGTCCGCGTCCTTCTTGGCGCCGGCCCACGCGCAGCAGCAAATCCAACCGCAACCCCAAACCGATCTGGCACGCACGCAGTTGTCGGTCGGCCTCTACAAGATCGATGCGCAGGTGGCGCAATCGCCCCGCGAGCGCGAGATCGGCCTGATGTTCCGCAAGACGATGCCGCAAGCCGAAGGCATGATCTTCGTCTTCGAGCAGCCGGCCACGCAGTGCTTCTGGATGCGCAACACCCTGTTGCCGCTGACCGCCGCCTTCGTGGCCGACGATGGCCGCATCGTCAATCTGGTCGACATGCAGCCGATGACCGAGAACTCGCATTGCTCCGAAGAGCCGGTGCGCTACGTGCTCGAGATGAACCAGGGCTGGTTCGCCAAGAAGAACATCAAGAAGGGCGCAAAGCTGGGCGGAGAGCTGTTCTCGACCGCCAAGCGCTGAGCAACTCAGCACCCGTAAAAAAGCCGACCCGCAGGTCGGCTTTTTTCATGGCAAGCGCCAGGTCCGGCTTCAGCCGAAGTTCTTCGCCGCGAAGTCCCAGTTGGCCAGCTTGGCCAGGAAGGTTTCGACGAACTTCGGGCGCAGGTTGCGGTAGTCGATGTAGTACGCGTGTTCCCACACGTCCACCGTCAGCAGCGCGGTGTCGGCGGTGGTCAGCGGCGTGCCGGCGGCGCCGGTGTTCACGATGTCCACCGAACCGTCGGCCTTCTTCACCAGCCACGTCCAGCCCGAACCGAAGTTGCCGACGGCCGACTTCACGAAGGCTTCCTTGAAGGCGTCGTAGCTGCCCCACTTGGCGTCGATGGCCTTGGCCAGCGCGCCGGTGGGTGCGCCGCCGCCTTGCGGCTTCATGCAGTTCCAGAAGAAGGTGTGGTTCCAGATCTGGGCGGCGTTGTTGTAGATGCCGCCGCTGGACTTCTTGACGATCTCTTCGAGCGTCATCGCTTCGAACTCGGTGCCCTTTTGCAGGTTGTTCAGGTTCACCACGTAGGCGTTGTGGTGCTTGCCGTGGTGGTACTCGAGCGTTTCCTTCGAATACTCGGGGGCCAGCGCGTCGATGGCGTACGGCAGGGGTGGGAGCACATGTTCCATGGTTTTTTCTCGTGGGTTGGTTGTGGGGAATGAAGGATTCTAGGAAGTAATCAGGGGGGCGGCGTCAGACGTGTTCCCGTCGCGCCGCCGGGCGTCACGGTCAGGTCGATTGAGCCATCGGAAAGGCGTGCGACCACGGCATCGCCGGCCTGCAGGCTGCCTGCGCTGACGACCGCACGGCCTTCGCCATCGGTCAGCAAGGCATAGCCGCGCTGCAGCACCAGAGCCGGGTCGAGCAGGCGCAGGCGCAGGGCCACGCGCTCGAGTCGCTCGCGCCGCTGCGTCAGCGAACGCGCGAACTTCGCGGAGAAATCGGTGGCGATGACCTGCGGCACCTGCGCCAATCGCTCCCGACGCGACAGCACCGCGTAGTGCAGCCGCTGCGCGTGGTGCGCCAGCCGCAACTGCTGGCGCGCGACCAGGCCCGATGGGCGGCCCAGCCGCGCGGCCGCCTGGTCCAGCCGTTGGCCGAGCACGTCGAGCCGCCCGCCCAGCGCATCGCCGAGCCGCTCGTCGAGCAGGTCGAGCGCGCCGAGCCACAGGTCGCGCGGCGCGCTGACGAGTTCGGCGGCAGCCGTCGGCGTCGGCGCGCGCAGGTCGGCACAGAAATCGGCGATGGTGAAATCGGTTTCGTGCCCCACGCCGCTGATCACCGGCACGGGACTCTGCACGATGGTGCGCGCCAGCGTTTCGTCGTTGAAGGCCCAGAGGTCCTCGATGGAGCCGCCACCGCGCACCAGCAGGATCACGTCGACGGCCGGCTCCAGCGTGTAGAGCGACTGCAAGGCGCGCACCAGTTCGGCCGGCGCGTTGGCGCCCTGCACTGCCGCCGGCGCCAGCACCACGGGAATATGTGGGACGCGCCGCCGCAGCGCGGTCACGACGTCATGCAGCGCCGCGGCCCCCAGCGAGGTGACAACGCCCACGGCACGCGGCATGGAGGGCAGCGCGCGTTTGCGCGCCGGGTCGAACAGACCTTCGGCCTCGAGGCGTGCCTTGCGCTGCAGGAACTGCTCGAACAGCGCGCCCTGCCCCGCGCGCCGCAGGCTTTCGACCACCAGTTGCAGATCGCCGCGCGGTTCGTACACCGCCAGCCGACCGCGCACCTCGACCTGGTCGCCGTCGCGCGGCGTGAAGTCGAGCAGACTCGCCGCGCGACGGAACATCGCGCAGCGCAGCTGGCCGGATTCGTCCTTGAGCGAGAAATAGCAATGGCCGCTCGACGCGCGCGAGAAACCGGAGATTTCCCCGCGCACCGAGACCGGGTTGAAACGCGCATCGAGCGCATCGGCCACCGCGCGGCACAGCGCGCCCACGGCCCACACGCGCGGCCCGGGCGCGGCATTCGGCTCCCTGAAGCTCATCGCGCCCCTCCGCCGCCGAGCGCCACTCTTCCACAACGGGCGCCGCGCCCCCCACTTTGGAGGGGTATGGTGGAACAGATGCACGAGTTCTCGTGCAAGCTGTTGATTTCATTAAAAAAAGTGCTGCTCAAAATTCAATCGATCTAACGGAAAGCCCGTCCCATGCGGGTTCGGAGACATTGCGCGATGGGTTAATCACAAAGTTATCCACAGAATCTGTGCGTCCTTGCCGACACGCAAACAAGCCGCGAGCCGATGGTGGCTCGGTGGATAATCGCCGCGCATTTGCAGTCTACGGGCCGGAGGATTTTCTTGTTTTCCATCATTGTTGCCGCGGGCTGGCCAATCTGGCCATTGCTCGCCTGTTCGGTCATCGCACTCGCGCTGGTCATTGAACGTTTCACCAGCCTCAAGACCGTCAAGGTCCTGCCGCCGAAGCTGCTGGACGAGACCATCACCGTGTCGCGCGGCGCGGTTCCCGGCCCGGATGTCGTGACCAAACTGGAAAGCAACTCGATGCTCGGCCAAGTGCTGGCCGCCGGCCTGCGCGCGCTGAACGCCAACCCGCGCTGCACCGAAGAAGACCTGCGCGCCGCCATGGAGGCCTCGGGCCGCACCGTGGCGCACAAGCTGGAACGTTACCTGCCGGCGCTGGCCACCATCGCCTCGGCCGCGCCGCTGCTCGGCCTGCTGGGCACGGTGATCGGCATGATCGAGATCTTCGGCTCGCAGTCGCCCGGCAGCGGTGCCGTCGGTTCGGGCAATCCGGCGCAGCTGGCGCACGGCATTTCGATCGCGCTGTACAACACGGCCTTCGGCCTGATCGTGGCCATCCCCACGCTGATCTTCTGGCGCTACTTCCGCAGCCGCGTCGACGAGTACCTGCTGAACCTCGAACTCTCGGGCGAGCGCTTTGCGCGCCACTTGAACGCACTTCGCAAATGACGGCCATCGCAGCAACCGACGGCCGCCACACCAGGGACACCGCGGAACCGGCTTCGCCGGGCCGCAGGTGTCGCCCCCGGAAGGGGGTTGGCGTAGCGACACGAAGTGCGCGCAGCCTGGGGGTGAGCCTATGACTCGGGGCCGCATGCAGTTTCGCCACGGCGCGCGCGACGAGCCGGAGATCAACCTGATCCCGTTCATCGACGTGCTGCTGGTCGTGCTGATCTTCCTGATGCTGTCGACCACCTACAGCAAGTTCACCGAGATGCAGCTGCGGCTGCCGACCGCGGACGTCGACGCCCAGCGCGACTACCCGAAGGAAGTGATCGTGGCGGTGTCGGCCGACGGCCGCTACGTGATCAACAAGTCGCCGCTGGCGGACCGCAGCGTCGACACCGTGGCCGCCGCGCTCGGCGCCGCCGCCACCGGCGGCAAGGACAGCGTCGTGATCATCAGCGCCGATGCCGCCAGCCCGCACCAGGCCGTGGTGACGGTGATGGAGGCCGCGCGCCGCGCCGGCCTGATGCAGATCACCTTCGCCGCCCAGTCGACGGCCCAGGCCGGTCACTGAGTGTCGACCGGCGCGCGGCTGCAGGACGCCTGGCTGCGCCGCGGTGCGCCGGCCTGCCTGCTGTGGCCGCTGTCGCAGGTCTACGGCGCCCTCTTCGCGCTGCGGCGCGCCTTCTACCGATGGGGTTGGCAGAAAACCGGACGCGTGCCGGTTCCCGTGATCGTGGTCGGCAATGTGATCGCGGGTGGGGCCGGCAAGACACCGGTTGTGATGGCGGTCGTGCGCCACCTTCAGGCACGTGGCCTGCGGGTGGGTGTGGTGTCGCGCGGCTACGGCCGCCGCACCGACGACTGCCGTGAAGTCCAGGCTGACAGCGATCCGCAGGACGTCGGCGACGAACCCGCGTTGATCCACCATGCCACCGGCGCGCCGGTCTTCGTGGCTCGGCAGCGCATCAAGGCCGCACTCGCCCTGCTCGAACGGCACCCGGCCACGCAGGTCATCGTCAGCGACGACGGCCTGCAGCATCTGGCGCTGGCGCGCGACATCGAGATCTGCGTGTTCGACGACCGCGGTGTCGGCAACGGCTGGCTACTGCCCGCCGGCCCCCTGCGCGAGCCGTGGCCGCGTCGCTGCGACCTGCTGCTGCACAGCGGCGAGCGGCCTGCCTTCGCCGGTGGCTACACCGCAACCCGCGAACTGGCGCCGTACGCCCTTGCGAAGGACGGTCGACGCATCCCGCTGAGCACACTCACCGGCCAGCCCGTGATCGCGCTCGCCGCCATCGCACGGCCGGAAGCCTTCTTCACGATGCTGCGCGCGCACGGCCTCACGCTCGCGGACACCTTCGCGCTGCCCGATCACCACGACTTCAGCGACTGGCAACGCCCGGCCGGTCCCGCCCTGCCCCTCGTCTGCACCGAAAAAGACGCCGTCAAGCTCTGGCACCAGGCGCCCGACGCGCTCGCCGTGCCGCTGCACTTCGAACCCTCGCCGGCGTTCTTCGCCGCCCTCGACGCGAAGCTATCATCGCTCGATGGATACCAAGCTGCTTGAACTGCTCGTCTGCCCCGTCACCAAGGGCCCGCTGACCTGGAACGCCGAGAAGCAGGAGCTCTGCTCGCGCAGCGCGCGTCTGGCCTACCCGGTGCGCGACGGCATCCCGGTGCTGCTCGAGAACGAGGCCCGCACGCTGTCCGACGAAGAGCTGGGCCTGTGAGTTTCACTGTTCTGGTGCCGGCCCGGCTGGCTTCGACGCGACTTCCCAATAAACCGCTGGCCGACATCGCCGGACTGCCGATGGTCGTGCGCGTAGCGCAACGTGCCCGCCAGTCCAGCGCCGCCCGCGTGGTGGTGGCCGGCGACGACGCCACCATCATCGACGCCTGCAAGGCGCACGGCGTCGAGGCCCTGCTCACCCGCCAGGACCACCCCAGCGGCACCGACCGGCTGGCCGAAGCCTGCGAGCAGCTCGGACTCGACGGCGACGCGATCGTCGTCAACGTGCAGGGCGACGAACCGCTGATCGACCCCGCGCTGATCGACGCCGTTGCCGCCACGCTCGCCGCGCGCCCGCAGGCCGCGATGAGCACCGCCGTCCACGCGATCGACTCGCTGGCCGACTTCATGAACCCGAACGTGGTGAAGGCCGTGCTCGACGCACAAGGCCATGCGCTGTACTTCAGCCGCGCGCCGATCCCCTGGTGGCGCGACGGCTCGTCGGGCGGCGCGGCGCCGTCTGTGCTGCCCAGCCCCGCACCGCTGCGCCACATCGGCATCTACGGCTATCGCGCAGGCTTCGTGCGGCAATTTCCGTTGCTGTCGCCCGCCCCTGTCGAAGCCACCGAGGCGCTCGAACAGTTGCGTGCGCTGTGGCACGGACACCGCATCGCGGTGCATGTGAGCGATGTGGCACCGGGCCCCGGGATCGACACGCCCGAAGACCTGGCACGCGTGCGCGCCGTCTTCGCGGCCGGCTCGCCTGCGTGAGCTGCAGGCCGCCCCGAGGGAGACGGCGGCAATTTGTCACGGGGACGCATGCTATCCTCGATGCAATTCCGCCTCGGCGCGCCTGAGGGTGCGCATGGGGCGCGACACAAAATCTAAGAACCTTCCGAGGACACCATGAGACTTATTTTGCTGGGCGCGCCCGGAGCAGGCAAAGGCACGCAAGCGACCTTCATCTGCCAGAAATACGGCATCCCCCAAATCTCGACCGGCGACATGTTGCGCGCCGCGGTCAAGGCAGGCACCCCCCTCGGGCTGCAGGCCAAGACGATCATGGATTCGGGTGCACTGGTCAGCGACGACCTGATCATCAACCTCGTGAAGGAACGCATCGCGCAGCCCGACTGCAACGGCGGTTTCCTGTTCGACGGCTTCCCGCGCACCATTCCACAGGCCGACGCCATGAAGGCGGCCGGCGTCAAGCTCGACTACGTGCTCGAGATCGACGTGCCCTTCGGCGACATCATCGAACGCATGAGCGGCCGCCGCTCGCACCCGGCCTCGGGCCGCACCTACCACGTCAAGTTCAATCCGCCGAAGGTGGAAGGCAAGGACGACGTGACCGGTGAAGAGCTGATCCAGCGCGAAGACGACAAGGAAGAGACCGTGCGCAAGCGGCTCGACGTCTACAGCCAGCAGACCCGTCCGCTGGTCGACTACTACTCGGCCTGGGCCAAGACCGACCCGGCCGCCGCGCCGAAGTACCGCGCCATCCAGGGCGTGGGCACGGTCGACGAGATCAAGCAGCGCGCGCTTGCCGCACTGAACAGCTGATTCAGCGGCTGATTCGTCAGCCTCTTTCTCCTAGCCGCCCTCCGCCTCCGGCAGGGCGGCCACTCCCAAGAGTTCCAGCACCAGCGTAACCCGCGCCTTCACCGGCGTGAGTGCGCCCGCATCCCGCAGCCCGTCACCGGGTTTCGGCAGGATGCGTCCGTTCGCGCAGCGCGTGGCGCGCAGTACCGCCACGCCGCCGTCCTGCGCCTTCAGCGCCGCGGCTTCCAGCGCGTGGTGCACGGTGCCGTTGCCGGTCGTGGCCACGACCAGGCCGCGCAAGGGCTCCGCCGACGGGAGGAGCAACGCCTCCACGATCGCACCGCTCGCGCCCGCGTGGCTCATGACAATCTCGACGCGGGGCCACGGCTTCGACACGGCCGTCAGCCGCGCCGCATCGAACGGCGCTCCCTGCGGCCACGCACGCACGCGCCGCACTTCGCCCTCTTCCACGTAGCCGACCGGCCCCGCGTCGCCCGACGCGAAGGCATCAAGGCGGTAGGTGTGCACCTTCTGCACATCGAGGCCGCTGTGGATCGTGCCCGCGCACACCACCGTCACGCCCTGCGCGCCCGGTGTCGAGGCCACGGCAAGCGCGTCGCGCACGTTCTGCGGGCCATCGGGCGACAGGGCCGTCGCCGGGCGCATCGCGCAGGTCAGCACCACCGGCTTGGCCGGTGCCAGCACGGCGTGCAGGAAGAAGGCCGTCTCCTCCAGCGTGTCGGTGCCGTGCGTGACCACGATGCCCGCCACGTCAGGCTGCGCCAGCCAGTGCGCGCAGCGCGCGGCCAGCTGGCGCCAGGTGTCGGCGTCCATGTCCTTGCTGTCGAGCTGCGCCACCTGCTCCGCCACCAGCGTCACGCCGGCCGGCGCCTCGATGCCGCCCAGCAGGTCCGCCACGCCCACCTGTCCGGCGGTGTAGCCGATGTTGTCGCCGCTGCTGGCGGCCTTGCCGGCAATGGTGCCGCCGGTGCCCAGCACCACCACGCGGCGCGTCTCGGACGAAGAGGAATGAGTCATGGCTTGTCAACTTTTGAAAACTGGTTAAAAATACAGGTACTGGATATCTAGCCAGTGCCGCAAGGAAACCACTATGCAGTTCGCAGTGAAGCTTACCGCCCGCCAGCAGCAGATCCTGGACCTGATCCAGGGCGCCATCGCACGCACCGGTGCGCCGCCCACGCGCGCCGAAATCGCCAACGAGCTGGGCTTCAAGTCGGCCAACGCCGCCGAGGAGCACCTGCAGGCCCTGGCCCGCAAGGGCGTGATCGAACTCGTCAGCGGCACCTCGCGCGGCATCCGCCTCAAGGGCGATGCGCTGCGCTCGCTCCACGAAACGCGCCACCGCGAAGGCAACCAGTTCTCGCTCTCGCTGCCCGGCATGGCCCAGCTCGCGCTGCCGCTCATCGGCCGCGTGGCGGCGGGTTCGCCCATCCTTGCGCAAGAGCACGTCGACCAGACCTACTACGTCGAGAACACGCTCTTCCAGCGCCAACCCGACTACCTGCTCAAGGTGCGCGGCATGTCGATGCGCGACGCCGGCATCATGGACGGCGACCTGCTCGCCGTGCAGGCCACCAAGGAAGCGCGCAACGGCCAGATCGTGGTGGCACGCCTGGGCGAAGAAGTCACCGTGAAGCGCCTGAAGCGCAACAAGCAGGTGATCGAGCTGCACGCCGAGAACCCCGACTACCCGACCATCATCGTCCAGCCCGGCGAGCCCTTCGAGATCGAAGGCCTCGCGGTCGGCCTCATCCGCAACACGATGCTGATGTAGCCCCGGGCCTGCTGCCCACACGCAGCACCTCATCCGGCCGCGACAGGTGGCGGGCGTATGGCGCGAAGTCGCCATCACCCTGTCGTGGCCGATTCAAGAAATCCTGCCTGTGTTCAACCTCATACTTTTTTGGAGTTCACATGGGAATCGCCCTCCTCGCCATCGCCGACCTCTGGTCGCCCCTGCAATCGCTGGCCACCCGCTGGATGCCCGCCCGCCGCCCGTCGCATGGTGAGAGCGGCGACGCTGCCGCCGGCCTTCGCTATGTGGCCATTCGCCCGGCCTGCACGGCGCGCCCCGCTGGCGGTTCCGCACCTGTCAGTTCGCCATCCGCCGCCGCAGCGCCCGCCCGTCCGCTGCGCGTGGTCCGCGTGGTCGACCGCCAAGGCACGCAGCGCGGCTGCGCCAACCGGGTCGTGATTTCCGGCCGCATGGCCGACGTGTGCGCCGAACTCGACCGGCTCGCCGCACTGGAAGCCGCAGAAGCCGGCAGCGGCGCGCCCCGCCCCAGCCACCTGCACTGAGAAGGTGCGAACGAGCCCGTCGTGCCTGCGCACCCCGCACGCGCACAGCGGATTCACCCCTAACGGTCTGAAACAGGCCTCCCGGGCGCCATCTGGCGCGGGGTATCCAAACGTTCACACGTGCGACGCGCCGATGCTGCGAGGCACAATGGCATGCCATGAACATTGTGATCCTCGACGACTACCAGGACGCCGTGCGCAAGCTGCAGTGCGCTGCCAAGCTGGACGCTTACGCCGCCAAGGTCTACACCAACACGGTCAAGGGCATCGGCCAACTGTCGGTTCGCCTCAAGGATGCGGACGTCATCGTGCTCATCCGCGAGCGCAGCCAGATCTCCCGCCAGCTGATCGAGAAGCTGCCCAAGCTCAAGCTGATTTCCCAGACCGGTCGCGTCGGCGGCCACATCGACGTCACGGCCTGCACCGAACGCGGTGTGGCGGTGGCCGAGGGCTCGGGCTCGCCGCAGGCGCCCGCCGAACTCACCTGGGCGCTGATCATGGCGGCCATGCGCCGCCTGCCGCAGTACATCAGCAACCTCAAGCACGGGGCCTGGCAGCAGTCGGGCCTCAAGTCGGCATCGATGCCGCCGAATTTCGGCGTGGGCTCGGTGCTCAAGGGCAAGACGCTGTGCATCTGGGGCTACGGCCGCATCGGCCAGCTGGTGGCCCGCTACGGGCAGGCCTTCGGCATGCAGGTCGTGATCTGGGGCCGCGAGGCCAGCTGCGCCAAGGCGCGCTCCGACGGCTTCCAGGTGGCGCAGAACCGCCACGAATTCTTTGCCGCCGCCGACGTGCTGTCGGTGCACCT
Source organism: Variovorax sp. FW305-3-2-15-B-LB1 (assembly GCF_058787635.1). Taxonomy (NCBI): domain Bacteria; kingdom Pseudomonadati; phylum Pseudomonadota; class Betaproteobacteria; order Burkholderiales; family Comamonadaceae; genus Variovorax; species Variovorax sp. FW305-3-2-15-B-LB1. The sequence goes on from NZ_JBYSZY010000003.1 coordinate 132,542, forward strand.
GCGGCTCAACGAGGACACCCAGGGCCTCGTCAAGCTCGAAGACCTCTCGCGCATGAAGCCGACGGCGCTGTTCGTCAACACCTCGCGCGCCGAGCTGGTCGAAGCCGATGCCCTGCTGGCCGCGCTCAACCGCGGCCGCCCCGGGCTGGCGGCCATCGACGTGTTCGAGAGCGAGCCGCCGCTGCAAGGCCATGCGCTGCTGCGCCTCGAAAACTGCATCTGCACGCCGCACATCGGCTACGTCGAGCAGGAAAGCTACGAAAGCTACTTCGGCCAGGCGTTCGACAACGTCGTGAGCTTCATCAAGGGCAACCCCACGAACATCGTGAACCCCGGCGCGCTGCAGGTCCGGCGGTGAGCGCATGAGCCGGCCCGCGCCGCAGCGAGGCGCGCTCTGGGCGCTGCTGGCCGGCAATTTCGTGATCGGCACGGGCGTGATGGTCGTGCCGGGCACCCTCAATGAGATCAGCGCCTCGCTGGCGGTCCAAGTCGCCACCGCAGGCCAGCTGATCAGCGCAGCAGCCGTCGTGATGTGCCTGGGCGCCCCGCTGCTGGCCGCCGCGGTCGCCGGCTGGGACCGCCGCAAGCTGCTGGCCCTCACCCTGCTCTGGTACGCCGCGTGGCACGTGGTCGCGGCGCTCGTACCCAGCTTCGGCGCGCTGCTGCCGGTGCGCATGCTGACGGTGATCGCGCCCGCCATCTTCACGCCCCAGGCCGCGGCCTGCGCCGGCATGCTGGTGCCGCCCGAGCAGCGCGGGCGCGCCGTCACCTTCGTCTTTCTCGGCTGGTCGGTGGCCTCGGTGCTGGGCCTGCCGATCGGCGCGCTGATCGGCGGCCACCTGGGCTGGCGCATGGCCTTCATGGCCATTGCGGCGCTCAGCGTCGTGAGCGCGGCCTCGGTCTGGCTCACGCTGCCCAGCGGCATCCGGCCCGCCGCGCTCACGGCCGCCGCCTGGTCGCGCGTGCTGCGCAGCCCGGTACTGATGGGCATCGTGTCGGTCACGGCGCTGCAGGGCGTCGGCCAGTTCGTGCTGTTCAGCTATTTCGGCCCGCTGCTCAAGCAGGGCTTCGGCGCCGATGCCAACACGCTGAGCCTGATGTGGGCGCTGTTCGGCGCCTTCGGCCTGCTGGGCAACATGGTGGTGAGTCGCTACATCGACCGCGTCGGCGCCGGGCGCATGGTGCTGCTGACGACCGGGCTGATCGCGCTGAGCCTGCTGCTGTGGCCGCTGGCCAGCACGCTGGCGTGGCTGGCCGTGGTGCTCGTGCCCTGGGGCCTGGGCTGCTTTGCCACCAACTCCTCGCAGCAGGCGCGCCTCGTGGGGCTGGCGCCCGCCCTGGCGCCGGGCTCGGTGGCGCTCAACAGCTCGGGCATCTACATCGGCCAGGCCCTGGGCGCGGCGCTGGGCGGCTGGCTGCTGGCGAACGACGCCACCGAGTGGATGAGCCGGGTCGGTTTTGCACTGATGCTGCTGGCGATGGGCCTGAGCATCGCCATCGACCGCAGCCGCCGCCCGGCCTGAATCCGATGCCCCGCGTAACACCCGGGGCGCGGGCCTCCCGCGAGATTGCAAAATCGGAGCTTTCGTCCGTGTCGCGCACCCGCGCCGGCACGGCCGCCCCGGACACCCACCAACCCATGAGAACCTTGATCCCATGACAGTGAACTACCCCCGAATCGGCGTGATCGGCGCCGGCGCCATGGGGCGCGGCATCGCGCAGATCGCCGCCCAGGCCGGCAGCGAAGTGCTGCTGCTCGACAGCTTCGCAGGCGCCGCCGAGCGCGGCCGCGAAGCCCTCGCCGCCCAATGGAACAAGCTGCACGAGAAGGGCAAGATCGACGCCCCCACGCGCGACGCCTATGTGGCGCGCGTGAAGGCGGTCGACGGCATGCAGGCGCTCGCAGGCTGCGACCTCGTGGTCGAGGCCGTGGTCGAGAACCTCGAGGTCAAGCGCACGCTGTTTCGCGAGCTCGAAGACGTGGTCGCGCCCACCGCCACGCTGGTCACCAACACCTCGTCGCTGTCGGTCACGGCCATCGCGGCCGGCCTGCAGCACCCCGCGCGCTTTGCGGGCTTCCACTTCTTCAACCCCGTGCCACTGATGAAGGTGGTCGAGGTGGTGGCGGGCTTCAAGACCTCGCCCGAGGTCTGCCAGAAACTGGCCGGCTACGCCACGCAGATGGGCCACAGCGCCGTGCAGGCGCAGGACACGCCCGGCTTCATCGTCAACCACGCGGGCCGCGGCTACGGCACCGAGGCACTGCGCATCGTCGGCGAAGGCGTGGCCGACTTCGCCACCATCGACCGCATCCTGAAGGACCAGGCCGGCTTTCGCCTCGGCCCGTTCGAGCTGCTCGACCTCACGGCGCTCGACGTGTCGCACCCGGTGATGGAGTCGATCTACCACCAGTACTTCGAAGAGCCGCGCTTCCGCCCGAGCGTGATCACCGCGCAGCGCCTGGCCGCCGGCGCACTCGGCCGCAAGACTGGCGAAGGCTTCTACCGCTATGAAGACGGCGTGATGCAGCAAACGCCCGAAGCGCCGGCGCCGGTGATCGAAGGCACGCCCGCGGTCTGGGTGTCGCCGCGTGCCGCGCGCCGCGCCGAGCTGCTGCGCCTGGTGAACACGCTGGGTGCGCAGATCGACAGCGGCAGCGCTCCCGCACCGCAGTCGATCATCCTGGTCGCGCCGCTGGGCTTCGACGTGACGACGGTCGCGGCCGTCGAGCGGCTGGACGCCACGCGCACCGTCGGCATCGACATGCTGATCGACGACGCCGCCACCAAGCGCCGCGTGCTCGCCACCAACCCGGCCACGCGCCGCGACGTGCGCGACGCCGCGCACGCCCTCTTCGCGCGCGACGGCAAGGCCGTGAGCGTGATCCGCGACAGCGGCGGCTTCGTCACGCAGCGCGTGATCGGCGCCATCGTCAACATCGCCGCCGACATGTGCCAGCAGCGCGTGTGCACGCCGGCCGACCTCGAGACCGCCGTGCAGCTGGGCCTGGGCTACCCGCGCGGTCCGCTCGCCATGGGCAACCTGTACGGGCCGACCAACATGCTCGAGGTGCTGTTCAACCTGCAGACCGTCTACGGCGACCCGCGCTATCGCCCGAGCCCGTGGCTGCGCCGCCGCGGCGCGCTGGGCCTGAGCCTGCTGCACGAAGAAGAATAAGCACGCACACCATGACCGCCGAACTCAAGAGCACCAGCGAAGGCAGCACCATGGTGCTGACCATCGTCAACCCGACCCAGCGCAATGCGCTGGGCCCCGAGATCTATGCCGCCGGCATCGAGGCGCTGAACGGCGCCGAGAGCAGCGACGAGATCCGCAGCGTCGTCATCGTGGGCGAAGGCGCCTGGTTCTGCGCCGGCGGCTCGCTGCAGCGGCTGCTGGCCAACCGCCAGCTCGACCGCTCGGTGCAGGCCGAGAGCATCGAGGGCCTGCACAACTGGATCGACTCGATCCGCACCTTTCCCAAGCCGGTCATCGCGGCCGTCGAGGGCGCGGCGGCCGGCGCCGGCTTCTCGCTCGCGCTGGCCTGCGACTTCGTGGTGGCCGCTCGCGACGCCGTGTTCGCGGCCTCGTACAGCAACGTGGCGCTGTCGCCCGACGGCGGCCTCAGCTGGCACCTCGGGCAGGCGCTGCCGCGCCAGCTGGCGAGCGAATGGCTGATGAACGGCGAGCGCATCGAGGCCGCGCGCCTGCATGCCTTCGGCCTCGTCAACGAGCTCACCGACAGCGGGCAGGCACTGGCCGGCGCGATGGCCCTGGCCACCCGCCTGAACGCGCGCGCACCCAATTCGCTGGCCAGCATCAAGGAGCTGCTGAGCGACGCGCGCGGCGCCACACTGGCGTCGCAGCTATCGCAGGAGCGCGATCATTTCGTGCGCAACCTGCACCACGCGAACGCGGGCATCGGCATTGCCGCGTTCCTCGACAAGACACCGCCACGCTACGAGTGACGCCTCACGGCGTCGCTCCCGAGACACCCCACAGCTTTTCAGTCGCCGAGAGGACAGACCATGGACGACCCCATTCTTACCATCGAAGAACGTGAAGCGATCAACAGTGGTCGCTGGTTTTCTTCCCTATCTCCATCGCTACGGCACGACATCCTCCGATGCGCCTTTGTCAAACGCTACAAGGACGGCGACCTGCTCGCCGCGCGCGGCGACCCGCCCGAGCACTGGATCGCCTGTGCCAAGGGGGCGTTGCGCGTGAGCTCGACCGCGGTGTCGGGCAAGCAGGTGACGCTGACCTACGTCGAGCCGGGCATCTGGTTCGGCGACGTGGCGATGTTCGACGGGGAGCGGCGCACGCACGACACGTACTCGCACGGCGACACCACCGTGCTGTGCGTGGCGCGGGCCGACTTCCAGAAGATCCTGGCCACGCACGTCGAGCTGTACGAAGCGCTGATGCGGCTGCAGGCACGCCGCATCCGCACGCTGTTCGGGCTGGTGGAAGACCTCAACACCCTGCCCTTGCGCGCACGCCTGGCCAAGCAGCTCATCCACCTGGTGCGCAGCTATGGCGTGCCCAACCTGGACGACGGCAGCCAGACGCGCATCGGCCTGCAACTGGCGCAGGAAGAACTCGCGCAGCTGCTCGGCGCCTCGCGCCAGCGGGTCAACCAGGAACTCAAGACGATGGAGCGCGAGGGCACCATCCGGATCGAGCCGGCCGGACTGGTCGTGCTGGACCGCTCGGCGCTGATGCACATCTCTGAAGCAGACAACTAAAAAAGATTCGACATGAGCCAGGACTTCTCCAGTTTCATCGGCACCCGCGCGGTGTCCCAACAGCACACCTTCGACGTGGACGCGCTCGCGGCCTGGCTCGAAAAGAACCTCGAGGGCTTCCAGGGTCCGCTGACGGTCGAGATGTTCAAGGGCGGTCAGTCCAACCCGACCTACAAGCTGGTCACGCCCACGCAGAGCTACGTGATGCGCGCCAAGCCCGGTCCGGTCGCCAAGCTGCTGCCCTCGGCCCATGCGGTCGAGCGCGAATACAAGGTGATGAGCGGCCTGCAGGGCACCGATGTGCCCGTGCCGCGCATGTACTGCCTGTGCGAAGACGAGTCCATCATCGGCCGCGCCTTCTACATCATGGAGTTCATGCAGGGCCGCGTGCTGTGGGACCAGTCGCTGCCCGGCTTCAGCAACGCCGAACGCGCTGCCTACTACGACGAGATGAACCGCGTCATCGCGGCGCTGCACACGGTCGACTTCGCCGCCCGCGGCCTGGGCGACTACGGCAAGCCCGGCAACTACTTCGAGCGCCAGATCGGCCGCTGGAGCAAACAGTACAAGGCCTCGGCCGACGGCGCCGGCGAACTCTCGCAGCCCATCGAGGCCATGGAGCGCCTGATCGACTGGCTGCCCGCCCACATGCCGGCGAGCGCACGCGACGAAAGCAAGGTCTCGATCGTCCACGGCGACTACCGCCTGGACAACGTGATGTTCCACGCCACCGAGCCGCGCATCATCGCGGTGCTCGACTGGGAGCTCTCCACGCTGGGCCATCCGCTGGCCGACTTCAGCTACCACTGCATGTCGTGGCACATGCCCCCCACCACCGGCCGCGGCATCGGCGGCGTGGACGTGGCGGCGCTGGGCATTCCCACCGAGAGCGAATACATCGCCCGCTACTGCGAGCGCACGCGCATCAGCACGCCCGAGGCGCTGGCGCCCGACTGGAATTTCTACCAGGCCTACAACCTGTTTCGCATGGCCGCCATCCTGCAGGGCATTGCGAAACGGGTCGAAGCCGGTACTGCATCGAGCGAGCAAGCCGTGGCGTCCGCCCGTGGCGCACGGCCGATGGCCGAGATGGCCTGGCAATTTGCCCAAAAGGCATAGCCAGCCCTCCCCCTTAACCCCACCAGGAGACAGCATGGATTTCGAATATTCGGCCAAAACCAAGGAGCTTCAGAAGCGCGTTCTCGCCTTCATGGAAGACCACATCTACCCGGCCGAAGCCGAGTACAGCGCCGAACTGGCCGCAAACACGGTCGCCGGCAAGCGCTGGAGCGCCCTGCAGACCGTCGAGAAGCTCAAGGCCAAGGCCAAGGCACAAGGCCTGTGGAACCTGTTCCTGCCAGTCGACAGCGCCTCGGCCTCGGGCTATGAGGGTGCGGGCCTGACCAATCAGGAATACGCCCCGCTGGCCGAGATCATGGGCCGGGTGCCATGGGCCTCCGAAGCCTTCAACTGCTCGGCGCCCGACACCGGCAACATGGAAACCATCGCCCGCTACGGCTCGGAAGAGATCAAGGCGCGCTGGCTCAAGCCGCTGCTCGAAGGCCAGATCCGCTCGGCCTTCGCGATGACCGAACCCGACGTCGCCTCCAGCGATGCCACCAACATCGCCACGCGCATCGAGCGCCAGGGCGACGAGTACGTCATCAACGGCCACAAGTGGTGGATCTCCGGTGCCGCCGATCCGCGCTGCGCCGTGTTCGTCACCATGGGCAAGACCGATCCCGAAGCGCCCAAGCACTCGCAGCAGAGCATGGTCATCGTGCCGGCCGACGCCAAGGGCATCCGCATCGTGCGCCCGCTGAACGTGATGGGCTATGACGACGCGCCGCACGGCCACGTCGAGATGTACTTCGAGAACGTGCGCGTGCCCGTCGGCAACATCCTGCTGGGCGAAGGCCGTGGCTTCGAGATCGCACAGGGCCGCCTTGGCCCCGGACGCATCCACCACTGCATGCGCCTGATCGGCCTGGCCGAGCGCGCGCTCGAGCTGATGTGCAAGCGCGCCTCGTCGCGCGTGGCCTTCGGCAAGACCGTCGCCTCGCAGACCGTCACGCAGGAACGCATCGCCGAAGCACGCTGCAAGATCGACATGGCCCGCCTGCTCACGCTGAAAGCCGCCTGGCTGATGGACGTGGCCGGCAACAAGGTCGCGCGCACCGAGATCGCCATGATCAAGGTGGTGGCGCCCACCATGGCCTGCCAGGTCATCGACTGGGCCATGCAGGTCCACGGCGGCGGCGGCATGTGCGACGACTTCCCGCTGGCCTCGGCCTATGCGCAAGCGCGCACGCTGCGCTTTGCCGACGGTCCGGACGAAGTGCACCGCAACGCGATCGCCAAGTGGGAGTTGGGCAAGTACGCCGCCGACAAGTCGGGCGCCACCGCCGACGCGCCTGTCACGCGCTTCTGATCCGGGAAAAAGAAAGGGCGCGATCGCCGCGCCCTTCTCTTTCTAATCTGACCATGCCGCCTACGCCTTGCGCGTCGGCGGCATTTTTATTTACCGCATTCGGTCAGAGCTTCTTCTGCAGGAAGACGGCATGGCCGAATTCCGGATCGAGCTGGTAGCTGACGAAACCCTCGCGCTCGTAGCTGTGCAGCGCGGGCGCATTGCCCGACAGCACCTCGAGCGTGAGCTTGCAGGCGCCGCGCCGGCGGGCTTCCTGCTCCACCAGTGCAAACATCTGCTGCGCCACGCGCTGGCCGCGGTACGACCACGTCGTGCACATTCACCAGCGGCTGGCAGGCGAAGGTCGAAAAACCTTCGATGCAGTTGATGAGACCCACGGGCGTGTCGCCGTCGAAGGCCAGCACGCTGAACGCCTGCGGACGCGCGGCGAGCGCAGCAGGCAGGCCTTCGCGCACGGATGCCGGCAGCGGTGTGCCACCGCCGGCGGGGTCTCGCGCGTAGCTGTCGAGCAGCTCGACCACGGCCGCAGCCTGCAGCGGATCGCGGTAGTCGGCCAGGCGGGTTTCGATGCGGCCCGTCGTCGTCATGCGGCGGGCTTGAGCGTGGCCGCAAGGCGCTCGGCGCAAGACTGCGACTGCTTCGGATCGCGCGCCTCGACCATCACGCGCACCAGCGGCTCGGTGCCACTCGCACGGATCAGCACGCGGCCCGCATCGCCCAGTTCGGCTTCGATGCGCTTGGTTTCGCTGGCGAGCGCCTGGTTGCTCTTCCAGTCCTGGCCGGGCGCGAGGCGCACGTTGATCAGCGTCTGCGGGAACAGCGTGACGCCTTCGAGCAGCTGCGCCACCGTCTTGCCGCTGCGCACGCAGGCCTGCAGCACCTGCAGCGCGCTGACGATGCCGTCGCCCGTGGTGTGGCGGTCGAGCGCCAGCAGGTGGCCGGAGCCTTCGCCGCCGAGCAGCCAGCCGCGCTTGTCGAGCTCCTCGAGCACGTAGCGGTCGCCGACCTTGGCGCGCACGAACTCGATGTCTTGTGCGCGCAGGGCCATCTCGACGGCCTTGTTGGTCATGAGCGTGCCGACCACGCCCGCCGGCTTCTCGCCGCGCGCGACGCGTTCGGTCACCATCAGGTACAGCAGTTCGTCGCCGTTGAACAGGCGGCCGCTGGCATCGACCAGCTGCAGCCGGTCGGCGTCGCCATCGAGGGCGATGCCGTAGTCGGCCTTCTGCGCCGTCACGGTGGCGACCAGCGCCTCGGGGTGCGTGGCGCCGAAACCCTTGTTGATGTTGAGCCCGTCGGGCGCGCAGCCGATGCTGGTGACGTCCGCGCCCAGTTCGTGGAACACGTTCGGCGCCACCTGGTAGGCCGCGCCGTGGGCCGCATCGACCACCAGCTTCATGCCGCGCAGCGACAGGTCGTTGGCGAAGGTGCTCTTGCAGAACTCGATGTAGCGGCCGTCCGCATCATTGAGGCGGCGGGCCTTGCCCAGGTTGGCCGAATCCACCCAGACGGGTTCTTCCTCGAGCGCCGCCTCGACAGCCAGCTCCCAGGCGTCGTCGAGCTTGGTGCCCTGCGCGCTGAAGAACTTGATGCCGTTATCGGGAAAGGCGTTGTGGCTGGCGCTGATCACCACGCCCAGGCTGGCACGCTGGGCGCGCGTGAGGTAGGCCACGCCCGGCGTGGGCAGCGGGCCGAGCAGCACCACGTCGACGCCGGCGGAGTTGAAGCCCGACTCGAGCGCCGACTCGAGCATGTAGCCCGAGATGCGGGTGTCCTTGCCGATCAGCACCGTGGGACGGGCCTGGGTCTTCTTGAGCACGCGGCCGACGGCGTGTGCGAGGCGCAGCACGAAATCGGGGGTGATGGGCGATTGGCCGACCGTGCCGCGGATGCCGTCGGTGCCGAAATACTTACGGGTCATGTTGTTGCTCTTTGAAGGTGTTCTTGCGGTGCTTCCGCGCGCATGGCACGCCATACGGCGAGGGCGGCGACGGTGTCGCGTACGTCGTGCACCCGAACGACCGCCGCACCTCGGTCCACGGCCAGCACGGCGGCGGCCACGCTGGGCACGGTACGCCCGGATGCATTGTCGATGCCGGTGACGGCCCCGATGGAGGACTTGCGGGACCAACCTAGCAACAAGGGGTAACCGGTTGCCAACAATTCCCGCTGTCGACCGAGGAGCGCGAAGTTCTGCGCCACGCTCTTGCCGAAACCGACGCCCGGATCGAGCGTGATGCGCGCGGGGTCGATGCCCAACGCCGTCAGGGGCGCCAGTTGCGCGTCCCAGAAAGCCAGCACCTCGGGAATCACGTCGCCCTGCATCGGCAGCGCCTGCATGGTCTGCGGGTCGCGGTGCATGTGCATCAGGCAGATGCCGCAGGTCGGGTGCGCCGCCACGGCCTCGCGCGCGCCGGGTTGGCGCAGCGCCCAGATGTCGTTGACGATGTCCGCGCCCAGGTCGAGCACGGCGCGCATCACCTCGGGCTTGTAGGTGTCGATCGACAGCGGCACGTTCAGCTTCACGGCCTCGCGCACCACGGGCAGCACGCGCGCCAGCTCGGCGTCGAGCGGCACGGCGGGGCTGCCGGGGCGGGTCGATTCACCGCCGATGTCGAGGATGTCGGCGCCGTCCTTCAGCAACTGCTCGCAGTGCTTCAGCGCCGTCTCGGTCGACGCGTGCGCGCCGCCGTCGGAGAAGGAATCGGGCGTGACGTTGACGATGCCCATCACGCGCGGCTGCGCGAGATCAATCCTGAAACGCGAGGTCTGCCAAACCGCACCATCTGGCTCACCATGGAAAACGGGGCCAGGGGCCCCGTTGTTGCTTGATTTCAAGCCCACCTCAAGCGGCGGTCGGCGCCGGGTCAGGATTGACGGCCGGCGTGCCACCACTGCCGCCGCTGCCCGAAGGCGGAATGCGCGGCGTCCAGTCCTTGGGCGGACGCGGTGCGCGGCCGGCCATGATGTCGTCGAGCTGTTCGCTGTCGATGGTTTCCCATTCGAGCAGCGCCTTGGCCATGGCGTGCATCTTGTCGCTGTTCTCTTCGATGAGGCGGCGCGCCAGGGCGTATTGCTCGTCGATGATGCGGCGCACCTCGCCGTCGACCTTTTCCATGGTCTGCTCACTCATGTTCGTGGTCTTGGTGACCGAGCGGCCCAGGAACACTTCGCCTTCGTTCTCGGCGTAGACCATCGGGCCCAGCGCATCGGTCATGCCGTAGCGCGTGACCATGTCGCGGGCGATGGAGGTCGCGCGCTCGAAGTCGTTGCTGGCGCCGGTGGTCATCTGGTGCATGAACACTTCTTCGGCGATACGACCACCGAACAGCATGCTGATCTGGTTCAGCATGTACTCGCGGTCGTAGCTGTAGCGGTCCTGCGACGGCAGGCTCATGGTCACGCCGAGGGCGCGGCCACGTGGAATGATCGTGACCTTGTGGACCGGGTCGCACTTGGGCAGCAGCTTGCCGATGAGGGCGTGGCCGGACTCGTGGTAAGCCGTGTTGCGGCGCTCTTCCTCGGGCATGACCATGCTCTTGCGCTCGGGGCCCATGAAGATCTTGTCCTTGGCCTTCTCGAAGTCCTGCATCTCGACCACGCGCGCATTGCGGCGGGCGGCCATCAGAGCGGCTTCGTTGCACAGGTTGGCCAGGTCGGCACCCGACATGCCGGGCGTGCCGCGGGCGATGACGCTCGGGTTCACGTCCTGGCCCAGCGGGACCTTGCGCATGTGGACGGCCAGGATCTGCTCGCGGCCGCGGATGTCGGGCAGCGTGACGTACACCTGACGGTCGAAACGGCCCGGACGCAGCAGTGCGGCGTCCAGGATGTCCGGGCGGTTGGTGGCAGCAACCACGATCACGCCGAGGTTGGTTTCGAAGCCGTCCATCTCGACCAGCATCTGGTTGAGGGTCTGCTCGCGCTCGTCGTTGCCGCCGCCGAGGCCGGCGCCGCGCTGGCGACCCACGGCATCGATTTCGTCGATGAAGATGATGCAGGGCGCGTTCTTCTTGGCGTTCTCGAACATGTCGCGCACGCGGGCCGCGCCCACGCCGACGAACATTTCAACGAAGTCGGAACCCGAGATCGAGAAGAACGGCACCTTGGCTTCGCCGGCGATCGACTTGGCCAGCAGCGTCTTGCCGGTGCCCGGAGGGCCGACCAGCAGCAGGCCGCGCGGAATGCGGCCGCCGAGCTTCTGGAAGCGTTGCGGGTCTTTCAGGAAGTCGACGACTTCACGGACTTCTTCCTTGGCCTCGTCGCAACCTGCGACGTCGGCGAAAGTGACCGTGTTGTTGTTCTCGTCCATCATGCGGGCCTTGCTCTTGCCGAAGCTGAACGCCCCGCCCTTGCCGCCGCCCTGCATCTGGCGCATGAAGTAGATCCAGACGCCGATCAGCAGCAGCATCGGGCCCCAGCTGACCAGCAGGGTCATGAGGAGCGAGCCTTCTTCGCGCGGCTTGACGTCGAACTTGACGTTGTGGTCGATCAGGTCGCCCACCAGACCGCGGTCGAGGACCGTGGCAGTCGTGCGGATCTTGCGATCGTCGTTGGTGACCGCGACGATCTCGCCGCCACCGGCGCCTTCAGGAATGATGGCGCTCTTGATCTGGTTGTTGCGGACCTGGTCCAAAAACTCGGAATAGCTCACCGTTCCCGAGCCGACGCCACCGCGGGTGTCGAACTGCTTGAACACAGTGAACAACACCATGGCAATGACGAGCCATACGGCAACTTTGGAAAACCACTGATTGTTCAAACGAAGCTCCAGTCGAAAGCGCGTGACGGGAATATGAAATACGCGCTGAGGGTACGCAATTGCGCCCCATTTTAGGCTTTTCAAGCTGCGAAAAGCGGACATTTCCCTATAGCAGCCATAGGCTGACAAGGGTTTGCGCCCCTGGAGGGCACCCCACGGCAAGGTATCAATGCGTATCGGATGCCTTCAATCCCCTGCCGATGAGGAAGGTCTCGGCCGATTTGTCGCGCGATGCCTTGGGCTTGAGCGGCTTCACGACGCGGAAATTGGCCTTGAACATCTTGACCAATTCGTCGTACCCGCTGCCGTGGAAGACCTTGGCCACCAATGCCCCTTCGGGCTTCATGTGGTGCTGGGCGAAGTCGATGGCCAGCTCGATCAGGTGCGCCACCCGGGCGGCGTCGGCCGAATGGATGCCCGACAGGTTGGGCGCCATGTCGGACACCACCAGGTCGGCCTTGCGGCCGTCCAGCACCGCCAGGAGCTGCGCCAGCAGCGCGTCCTCGCGGAAATCGCCCTGCAGGAAGGTCACGCCCTCGATGGGCTCCATCGGCAGCAGGTCGAGCGAGATGATGGTGCCGTTGAGGTCGCCGACCGCCGCCCCGCCCGGCGACATGCGCCGCCGCAGGTACTGGCTCCAGGCGCCCGGGGTCGAGCCGAGGTCGACCACCAGCTGGCCGGGCTTGACCAGCCCGAGCGACTCGTCGATTTCCTTGAGCTTGTAAGCCGCGCGGGCGCGGTAGCCCTCTCTGGTCGCGAGCTTCACGTAGGGGTCGTTGATGTGGTCGTGAAGCCACGCCTTGTTGACTTTTTTGCTTTTGGCTTTGGTGCTCATGAGGGTGTTCGTGTACGCGTCGATAATACGGGGATGCCCGCCATTCAACTTACCCCTGCCGAGCGCAAGGTGCACCGCGCCGAAGCTCACCACCTGGATCCGATCGTCATGGTCGGTGGAGACGGGCTCACCCCTGCCGTGAAAAAGGAGGCCGACGCGGCGCTGAAGGCCCATGGCCTGATCAAGGTGCGCGTCTTCTCCGACGACCGCCTCGCCCGTGACGCCATGCTCCAGGAGCTCGCCGACGAGCTCGACGCCGCCCCGATCCAGCACATCGGCAAGCTGCTCGTGCTGTGGCGCCCGAAGCCCGAAAAAGAGCGTGTGATCGACGAAGACCGCATGCCCGGCCCGCGCGACGTGAAGATCGTCAAGTACAGCAAGCGCGGCGGCCAGCGCCCTGAAATCAAGACCCTGCGCGTGCTCGGCAACCAGCGCCTCACCCCTGGCGGCACCATCAAGCGCGCCAAGGCCAAGCGCCCGCTGTCGGCCAAGAAACGCAACCAGGCGGACTGAACTTGGTGGCAGCGCAAGGCGCCCAGCGCCATATCCTCTGCATGAAGTGGGGCACCAAGTACGGCCCCGAGTACGTCAACCGGCTCTACGCCATGGTGCGCCGCCACCTCAGCGGCGACTTCAAGTTCGTCTGCCTGACCGACGATGGCAACGGCATCCGCCCCGAAGTGACGTGCCTGCCCATTCCGCCGCTCAACCTCCAGCTGGCCCCGGGCCAGCGTGACGGCGCCTGGAAGAAGCTCACGACCTTCGAGCAGGACCTGCACGGCCTGCGCGGCACCGCCCTCTTCCTGGACGTCGACGTGGTGATCGTCGGCAGCCTGGACGCCTTCTTCGAGCAGCCCGGCGAATTCCTGATCATTCACGACTACGCCCGCCCCTGGCGGCGCGAGCGGATCACGGGCAATTCATCGGTCTACCGCTTCGAGCTGGGCGCCCATGCCGACGTGCTGGCGTACTTTCGCGCCAACATGGACAAAGTGCAGGCCGAGTACCGCAACGAGCAGGCCTACCTGTCGGACGTGCTGCACAAGCAGGGCAAGCTGGCCTACTGGCCGGCCGCCTGGTGCCCGAGCTTCAAGTACCACGGCATCCCGACCTGGCCGACCAACTACTGGGAAGAGCCCTTCGTGCCCGAAGGCGCCCGCGTGATGGTGTTCCACGGCGAGTGCAACCCGCCCGATGCGCTGGCGGGACGGCGCAACCGCGCCTTCCGCTACATCCGGCCGGCGAGCTGGGTCGCCAAGCACTGGAAAGAGTAAAGCCGGAGGGAGGCGGCGATGCGCCGCCGCCCCGGTTCAGCGTGGCGCCCGAGCGGCGGCGCCCATGCGCCACAGCAACGTGCCGGCGCAGGCCCACTGAACGAAGTACATGCCCGAGCCCACGGCATGCCACAGCTTGAGGTTGTCGCGCGCCACGATGCGTGGCGCCACGGCGTACTGCTGCAACAGCGCCAGCAGCAACGCCGCCAGCACCAGGAAGATGGCCGTCAACACCGGCCCGGTCATGCCGTCGTCGGCCTTCTGGCGGAAATGGATCAGCAGGATCAGCCCGCAGCCGATGGCGATCCAGCTTTGCGCCTCGAACAGCTGGGCGGCGAAATTGCCGGCCACCGCCGGGTTGCCGAGCCTGGCGAACAGCATCGGCACCACCAGGAAACCGATGGTGCTGAGGCTGCCCCACCAGAGGGCCGCCAGCATCAGCGCGACGCGGTCTTTCATCCGGCTCAGAGGTAGCGAACCGCCACGATCTCGTAGCGCTTGAGGCCGCCCGGCGCCTGCACTTCGGCCGTGTCGCCCTCTTCCTTGCCGATGAGCGCGCGTGCGATCGGGCTGGAGATGTTGATCAGGCCGAGCTTCAGGTCGGCTTCGTCTTCGCCCACGATCTGGTACTTGACGGCATCGCCCGACTCTTCTTCCTCGAGCTCGACGGTCGAACCGAACACCACCTTGCCGCCGGCATCGAGCTCGCTCGGGTCGATGATCTGCGCGGCCGAGAGCTTGCCTTCGACTTCCTGGATGCGGCCTTCGATGAAGCCCTGGCGGTCCTTGGCGACTTCGTATTCGGCGTTTTCGCTCAGGTCACCCTGGGCGCGTGCCTCGGAAATGGCGTTGATGACCCAGGGACGGTCGACCGTCTTGAGCTGGTGCAGTTCGGCGCGCAGTTTTTCAGCGCCGCGCTTGGTGATCGGAATGGTGGCCATGTTGTTGGTTCTCCATAAAGCGAAACCGCCGAACGCTGCCGTTCGGCGGTCGATTGAGGGAATTGATCAGACGAGTGTGCGTCCGGTCAGCCGGCTCAGGATGGCGAGCGGGCTCGATTCGGGATTGTATTGCTTCGATGCGGCCAGATGAAGGGTCTGCTCGAGCATGTACTGGCCCGCCATCACGGCGTGCGAGGTCTGGTCCGAGAAGCACACCCACACCGAACCCGGCGGGAATTTCGCCGTTTCCTGGGGCGAGTTTTCCTGGTACGCCATGTCCGACTTCATGCCGTCGTGCAGCTGCAGCATCAGGTGGTCGTACTCGCTGCGGAACGACTTGGTGACGTGCAGCGCCTGCAGCAGCTTGGCCTGCCAGCGCGCATAGGGCTTGGCCCGCGGCAGGAAGCGTTTGGCGATGTCCTCGAAAGGCTCGCCCACCCGCCACACGCGCGGTGCGCCGTCGGGATTGACGTTGGTGAACACGCGCAGGATGCGCTCGCCGTAGTTGGGACGTGACGGGAACGCATCGACGTGCAGGCGCCGGTCGTCGGCGCGCCACGACTGCACGCGCGTCTCGACCTGGGCCGGCCGGTAACTGGTCGGTGCCAGGCGCAGGGCCGGCGTGTAGTGCGGCAGCAGGCCATGGATGAGCTGCTGCGCCTGCGTGCGAAAACGCTTCACCATCGCCGCCGCGGCGCGCTGCACCGCCTCGTCGCCTACGGCACCCTTGAGCTTGCCGTGGGCATCGAGGCTGATGTTGCGCACGTCGGGCGACAGCAGGCTGGGCGTCAGCAGGCTGCGCTCTTCAGGCAGTAGCTCGAAGCCCAGCCGCGGAAAGTACAGCACCTTGCCGGCTTCCAGTTCCGCGATCCACGCCTCGTTGGGCGTGGCCGCGTTCCAGTCCGCGAGGTCCAGTTCGACCAGCTGCGTTTCCATGGCGGTGCCCGGTCAGGCGGCGGCCAGCTGCGCGTGCATCTCCTGCACCGAGATCACGCCCAGCTCGTCCATGAAGCCCATGCCTTCGACCGCGGCTTCGGCGCCGAAGATCGTGGTGAAGGTCGTCACGCGTGCCAGCAGTGCCGAGGTACGGATCTGGCGCGAGTCGGTGATCGCGTTGCGGCGCTCTTCCACCGTGTTGATGACCAAGGCAATCTCGTTGTTCTTGATCATGTCCACGATGTGCGGGCGGCCTTCGGTCACCTTGTTGACCGTCTCGCAGGCGATGCCGGCGGCGCTGATGGCCGCGGCGGTGCCCTTGGTGGCGACCAGTTCGAAGCCCAGCTTGGCCAGGCCGCGCGCCACTTCGACGGCGCGCGCCTTGTCGTTGTTCTTCACCGAGATGAAGGCCTTGCCCGACTTGGGCAACAGCGTACCCGCGCCCAGCTGCGACTTCACGAAGGCTTCGCCGAAGGTCTTGCCCACGCCCATGACTTCGCCGGTCGACTTCATCTCAGGGCCGAGGATGGTGTCCACGCCCGGGAACTTGACGAACGGGAACACGGCTTCCTTCACGCTGAAGTACGGCGGCGTCACTTCCTTGGTCACGCCCTGCGACGCGAGCGACTGGCCGGCCATGCAGCGTGCCGCCACCTTGGCCAGCTGGATGCCCGTGGCCTTGCTCACGTAAGGCACGGTGCGCGACGCACGCGGGTTCACTTCGAGCACGTAGATGACGTCCTTGCCGTCCTTCTGCTGGATGGCGAACTGCACGTTCATCAGGCCGACCACGTTCAGCGCCTTGGCCATGGCGGCGCTCTGGCGCTTCAGCTCGGCCACCGTGTCGGCGTTCAGGCTGTAGGGCGGCAGCGAGCAGGCGGAGTCGCCCGAGTGCACGCCGGCCTGTTCGATGTGCTCCATCACGCCGCCGATCAGCGTGCCGCCTTCGGCGTCGCGGATGCAGTCGACGTCGCACTCGACGGCGTCGTTCAGGAAGCGGTCGAGCAGCACCGGCGAGTCATTGCTGACCTTCACGGCCTCGCGCATGTAGCGCTCGAGGTCGCGCTGCTCGTGCACGATTTCCATCGCGCGGCCGCCGAGCACGTAGCTCGGGCGCACCACCAGCGGGTAGCCCAGGGCCGCAGCCTTTTCGAGCGCTTCGGGTTCGGTGCGCGCGGTGGCGTTCGGCGGCTGGCGCAGGCCCAGCTCGTGCAGCAGCTTCTGGAAGCGCTCACGGTCTTCGGCCGCATCGATCATGTCGGGCGAGGTGCCGATGATCGGCACGCCGTTGGCTTCGAGGTCGAGCGCGAGCTTCAACGGCGTCTGGCCGCCGTACTGCACGATCACGCCGAGCGGCTTTTCCTTGTCGACAATCTCGAGCACGTCTTCGAGCGTGAGCGGCTCGAAGTACAGGCGGTCGGAGGTGTCGTAGTCGGTCGACACGGTCTCGGGGTTGCAGTTGACCATGATGGTCTCGTAGCCGTCTTCGCGCATGGCGAGCGCGGCATGCACGCAGCAGTAGTCGAACTCGATGCCCTGGCCGATGCGGTTGGGACCGCCGCCGAGCACCATGATCTTCTTCTTGTCGGTCGGGTCGGCTTCGCACTCGTCCTCGTAGGTCGAGTACATGTAGGCGGTGTTGGTCGCGAACTCGGCCGCGCAGGTGTCCACGCGCTTGTAGACCGGGCGCACGCCCAGGGCGCGGCGCTTCTCGCGGATGGCCGTGTCGGTGGTCTTGAGCTGCTTGGCCAGGCGACGGTCGGAGAAGCCCTTCTTCTTGAGCGCGAGCAGCGTGTCCTTGTCGATGTCGTCGAGCGACTTGGTTTCCAGCTCGAGTTCGATCTTCACGATCTCTTCGATCTGCACCAGGAACCACGGGTCGATCTTGGTCAGCGCGAACACTTCATCGACGCTCAGGCCCATGGCGAAGGCGTCGCCCACGTACCAGATGCGCTCGGGACCGGGCTCGCCCAGTTCCTTCTCGAGCACTTCGCGGTCCTGCGTCTTCTCGTTCAGGCCATCGACGCCCACTTCGAGGCCGCGCAGGGCCTTCTGGAACGATTCCTGGAAGGTGCGGCCCATGGCCATCACCTCGCCCACCGACTTCATCTGCGTCGTGAGACGCGAGTCGGCCTGCGGGAATTTCTCGAACGCGAAACGCGGGATCTTGGTGACCACGTAGTCGATCGAGGGTTCGAACGACGCGGGCGTGGCACCGCCGGTGATTTCGTTGCGCAGCTCGTCGAGCGTGTAGCCCACGGCCAGCTTGGCGGCGACCTTGGCGATGGGGAAGCCCGTGGCCTTGGAGGCCAGCGCCGAGGAACGCGACACGCGCGGGTTCATCTCGATGACGACCATGCGGCCGTCCTTCGGGTTGATTGAGAACTGCACGTTCGAGCCGCCGGTGTCGACGCCGATCTCGCGCAGCACGGCCAGCGAGGCGTTGCGCAGGATCTGGTATTCCTTGTCGGACAGCGTCTGCGCGGGGGCCACGGTGATCGAGTCGCCGGTGTGCACGCCCATCGGGTCGAGGTTTTCGATCGAGCAGACGATGATGCAGTTGTCGGCCTTGTCGCGCACGACTTCCATCTCGTACTCTTTCCAGCCGAGCAGCGACTCTTCGATCAGCAGCTCGTTGGTGGGCGAGGCTTCGATGCCGCGCTTGCAGATGGTCTCGAACTCTTCCGGGTTGTAGGCGATGCCGCCGCCGGTGCCGCCCAGCGTGAAGCTGGGGCGGATGACGACCGGGAAGCCGACCGTCTTCTGCACGGCCCACGCCTCGTCGAGCGTGTGGGCGATGCCCGAACGCGCCGAGCCCAGGCCGATCTTGGTCATCGCGTCCTTGAACTTCAGGCGGTCCTCGGCCTTGTCGATGGCTTCGGGCGTGGCGCCGATCAGCTCGATCGGGCGGTTCGTGGCCGTACCGGTGTACTTGTCGAGCACGCCGTTGCGCCACAGGTCGAGCGCGCAGTTCAGCGCGGTCTGGCCGCCCATGGTCGGCAGGATCGCGTCGGGACGTTCCTTGGCGATGATTTTTTCAACCGTCTGCCAGGTGATGGGCTCGATGTAGGTGACGTCGGCCGTGGCCGGATCGGTCATGATCGTCGCGGGGTTGCTGTTGATCAGGATGACCTTGTAGCCCTCTTCGCGCAGCGCCTTGCAGGCTTGCACGCCGGAGTAGTCGAACTCGCAGGCCTGGCCGATGATGATCGGGCCGGCGCCGATGATGAGGATCGATTTGAGGTCGGTGCGCTTAGGCATTCTTGTGCTCCGTCTTGTGCTTTTCCATGAGTGCCGTGAAGCGATCGAACAGGTAGCCGATGTCGTGCGGGCCCGGCGAGGCTTCGGGGTGGCCCTGGAAGCAGAACGCGGGCTTGTCGGTGCGCGCCAGGCCCTGCAGCGTGTTGTCGAACAGGCTGATGTGGGTGGGACGCAGGTTGGCCGGCAGCGACTTCTCGTCGACCGCGAAGCCGTGGTTCTGGCTGGTGATGCTCACGCGGCCGTTGTCCAGGTCCTTCACCGGGTGGTTCGCGCCGTGGTGGCCGAACTTCATCTTGAAGGTCTTCGCGCCCGAGGCGAGCGCCATGATCTGGTGGCCCAGGCAGATGCCGAAGGTGGGAATGCCGGTTTCGATCAGTTCCTTGACGGCGCTGATGGCGTAGTCGCAGGGCTGCGGGTCACCGGGGCCGTTGGCCAGGAAGATGCCATCGGGCTTGAGCTTGAGCACGTCGGCCGCGGGCGTCTGCGCCGGCACCACGGTGATGCGCGCGCCGCGCTGCGCGATCATGCGCAGGATGTTCTTCTTGACGCCGTAGTCGAACGCAACCACGTGGAACTGCGGCGTGATCTGCACGCCGTAGCCCGCGCCGAGCTTCCACTCGGTCTCGGTCCATTCGTAGGTCTGCTTGACCGACACCACCTTGGCCAGGTCGAGGCCAGCCATGCTGGGCGCGGCCTTGGCGGCGGCGATGGCCTTGTCGATCAGCGCCTGCGTCACGGTCTCGCCCGCAGCCAGGCCCAGGATGCAGCCGTTCTGGGCGCCGTGGGTGCGCAGGTGGCGCGTGAGCTTGCGGGTGTCGATGTTCGCAATGGCCACCGTGTTGCCGGACACGAGGTACTCGGTCAGCGTGGCAGTCTTGCGGAAGTTGGACGCGACGAGGGGCAGGTCCTTGATGATCAGGCCTGCGGCATGGATCTTGTCGGCCTCGATGTCCTCGCCGTTGACACCATAGTTGCCGATGTGCGGATACGTCAGGGTGACGATCTGCTGGCAGTAGCTGGGGTCGGTGAGGATTTCCTGGTAACCGGTCATCGCGGTGTTGAACACCACTTCACCGGTCGTGGAGCCGGCGGCTCCGATCGAGTTGCCGAGAAAGACCGTGCCGTCTGCGAGCGCCAGGATGGCGGGCGGGAAACTTCCCTTGAGAGACAAAAGCACTGGGTTCTCCGGATGGTTACGGTCGCCCGGAGCCCCAGGCGCGTTGCCTGCGGACTGCTGCTTAAGGGGATTTTGGCGTTGAAGGCGGCCGGGCGACGCTGATTTGCGAGTAAGCCCCCGATTGTAGCCCGGACTGGGTGTGTTATTTGGCCTGTAGGGCCGCTCCGCTTGCGTGCAGGCAGATGGCGGCGGCCGCGGCCACGTTGAGCGACTCCTCGCCGCCCGGCTGCGCGATGCGGATGTGGTGGGCAGCCCGGGCCTCCAGCGCAGCCGAAACGCCCTGCCCCTCGTGGCCCATCAGCCAAGCGCAGGGGTGCGGCAGATCGGCCTTGTGCAGCCATTCGCCCCGGTGCGAACTGGTGGCCACCAGGGGCACCCGCAGCGCGTCGAGCGCGTCGATGTCCACGCCTTCGACCAGCCGGAGGCCGAAGTGGGCCCCCATGCCGGCACGCAGCACCTTCGGCGCCCACAGCGCGGCCGTGCCCTTGAGCGCGATCACCTGGGTGAAGCCGAAAGCCGCCGCGCTGCGCAGGATGGAGCCGGCATTGCCGGCATCCTGCAGGCGGTCGAGCACCACGCTCGGGGCGTCGGGCAGGATTTCGGGCCGTGGCGGCAGGTCGAGCACGAAGCCCATCGGCGCGGGCGACTCCAGGCCACTCACTGCGCGCAGCAGATCGTCGGCGACCACTACCGTTTTGATAGCACTGCGCACCCATTCGGCGGGTGCAGAGGGCCAGAACGCTTCCGAAAACACCGCCACCGCCGGCCGGACGCCGCGGGCCAGCGCCGCACGGCACAGGTGATCGCCCTCGAGCCAGAGCCGGCCGAGCTTGCGGTAGGCGCCCGGGTCTTGCGCGAGCTTGCGCAAATCCTTGAGCAAGGGGTTGTCGCGCGAGCTGATGTGGCTCGGGCCGGTGTCGGTGGTCATGGCGGGCTCAGGGGGCGGCGCGCGGATCGAGGCGCGCGCCATGGTTTTCGGCGGCGCCGATCACGTGGGCGACCGAAACCTCGCCGGCCATGACATTGACGCCTGACGTTGCAGCAGCCGTGCGCGCCAGCGCCGCCGCCACCGGGCTGAACGACCGGCGGTGATGCACGCAGGCCCCGTGGCGCTGGAGCGCCTCGAGGTGTTCGCGCGTGCCGTAGCCCTTGTGGCCGGCAAAGCCGTAGTGGGGAAATTCGTCGTGCAGTTGCGTGCAAAGCCGGTCGCGGTGCACCTTGGCCAGGATGGACGCGGCCGAGATCGCCTTGACCCGCGCGTCGCCCTTGACGATGGCCTCGGCCAGCACGTCGAGCCGGGGCAGCCGGTTGCCGTCCACCAGCACCTTGACCGGCTTGAGCCGCAAGCCTTCGACCGCGCGACGCATCGCGAGCATGGTGGCCTGCAGGATGTTGAGGCTGTCGATCTCCTCGACCGAGGCCTGCGCGATCGAGCAGCACAGCGCCTTGGCCAGGATCTGGTCGTGCAGGCGTTCGCGCTGCAGCGCCGTGAGCGTCTTGGAGTCGGCCAGGCCGCGGATCGGGCGCAGGTCGTCGAGGATCACGGCCGCGGCCACCACGGGGCCGGCCAGCGGTCCGCGCCCTGCTTCGTCGACGCCCGCCATCAGGCCGGGCGCGTCCCACACCAGCGGGGCCTGCTCAGCCTTCAAGAACTTTCTGGATCGCATCGGCGCACAGTGTGGGCGTGTCGCGCTGCAATTGCACATGCAGCGCTGAAAATCTTTGTTGCAGCGCCTGCGTCTTCGCGGGCGCGTCGAGCCATTCGAGCGTGGCCTGTGCCAGCGCCTCGGGCGAGGCGGCTTCCTGCAGCAATTCGGGCACCACGAACTCGCGGCACAGGATGTTCGGCAGCCCGACCCAGGGCTGCAGCTGCTTGCGCTGCATGAGGCGCCACGAGAGCCCGTTCATGTTGTAGGCGATGACCATCGGGCGCTTGAACAGCGCCGCCTCGAGCGTGGCCGTGCCGCTGGCGATCAGCGTGACGTCGCAGGCGGCGAGCGCGGCATGGGACTGGCCGTCGAGCAGCTTCACCCGCCCTGCCATGCCGGCGGCCTGCAGCAGGCTTTCGACCTCGCCGCGCAACCCCGGCAGGATCGGCGCGATGAACTGCAGCTTCGGCTTGGCCTTCTGCATCAGCGCCGCGGCCGCGAAGAAGCGGGCCGCCAAGTAGCGTATTTCCGAACGCCGGCTGCCGGGCAGCAGCGCAACGACCTGCGCCTCGGGGTCCAGCCCGAGTGCGGCGCGGGCGGCGGCGCGGTCGGGCGTCATCGGGATCACGTTGGCAATCGGATGGCCCACATAGCTCGCGGCCACGCCCTGCTTTTCGAGCAATTCGGGCTCGAACGGGAAGATGCACAGCACGTGATCGGCGGCGGCGCGGATCTTGTCGATGCGGTCGGCGCGCCAGGCCCAGATCGAGGGACAGACGAAATGAACCGTCTTGATGCCCTCGCTGCGCAGGCCGGCTTCGAGGTCGAGATTGAAATCGGGCGCGTCGACACCGATGAACAGCTCGGGGCGCTCGCGCAGCAGTCGGGCCTTGAGCTGGCGGCGGATGCCAGCGATCTCGGCGTAGTGCCGAAGCACCTCGATGTAGCCGCGCACGGCCAGCTTTTCCTGCGGCCACCAGCTCTGGAAGCCGTGGGCCAGCATGCGCGGACCGCCGATGCCGACGGTCTGCAAGGCCGGCCAGCGGGCTTCGAGGCCGTCGAGCAGCAAACCCGCGAGCAGGTCGCCGGACGCTTCGCCCGCGACCAGCGCGAAGCGGCGCTGTTCGTTCGTGCTCATCGCGCCCATGTCAGCGCGCGATGCCGCGCGTTGAATGGGCGAGGAAGGCCTCCATCAGCGCGACATCGCCGGCGGCCTCGGGCATTTCCGCTGCGAGCTCGGCGATGGCGGCGCGCGCCTCTTCGAGCGTCTTGCCCTGGCGGTACAGCAGGCGGTGCATCTGCTTGACCGCTGCGAGCCGCTGCGCCGAGAAATCGCGCCGGCGCAGACCCACGATGTTGAAGCCGCGCACGGCCAGCGGATTGCCATCGACCAGCATGAACGGCGGCACGTCCTGCGAGATCGCGCTCGCAAAACCGACCATGGCGTGCGCGCCCACCGAGACGAACTGATGGATGCCGGTCAGGCCGCCGATCGTGACCCAGTCGGCCAGATGCACGTGCCCAGCCAGCGTGGTGTTGTTGGACAGCGTCGTGTGGTTGTCGACCCGGCAGTCGTGCGCGATGTGCGTGTACGCCATGATCCAGTTGTCGTTGCCGACACGCGTGATGCCCCCTGCCCCGGGCACGCCGAGGTTGAAGGTGCAGAACTCGCGGATCACGTTGCGGTCGCCGATGGTGAGCTCGGTGGGCTCACCCGCGTATTTCTTGTCTTGCGGGATCGCGCCGAGCGACGAGAACTGGAAGATCCTGTTGTCGCGCCCGATGGTGGTGCGCCCTTCGATCACGCAGTGCGCGCCGATGGTGGTGCCCGCGCCGATCCGCACGTGCGGGCCGATCACGGTGTAGGGACCGACCGACACCGAGGCGTCGAGCTGGGCCTTCGGGTCGACGATCGCGGTCGAATGAACCTGGGTCATGCCTTGCAAGAGACGATGAGCCGGATCAGCTGTTGATCTGGCGCATGGCGCACATCAGCGAGGCTTCGCACGCCAGTTCGCTGCCCACGAGCGCACGGCCCTTGAACTTCGAGATGCCGGCCTTCATGCGCTCGATCTCGACTTCCAGCGTGAGCTGGTCGCCCGGCTCCACGGGGCGCTTGAAGCGCGCGCCGTCGATGGCCGCAAAGTAGTAGACCGTGTTGTCGTCGGGCACGATGTCGAGCGAGCGGAACGACAGCAGCGCCGCGGCCTGCGCCATGGCTTCGAGCATCAGCACGCCCGGCATCACCGGACGGTGAGGGAAGTGGCCGTTGAAGAAGGGCTCGTTCATCGTCACGTTCTTGAGCGCCGTGATGCGCTTGCCCTTCTCCATGCTCAACACCCGATCCACCAGGAGAAACGGGTAGCGATGCGGCAGCAACTTGAGAATTTGGTGGATATCGAGCGTCGTGTCCGTCATGGTGTTCTGTTCCTGCATCGTCGTCATTGTTTCGAGGGGGCTTTTTCCAGCGCCTTCAGTCGTTCGCGCAGGCTGTGCAACTGCTTGAGCGTTGCCGCATTCTTTTCCCAGTTCGCATTGTCATCGATCGGAAACATGCCGGTGTACTGGCCGGCCTTGCGGATGGAGCGTGTCACCACGGTCGCCGCCGACACATGCACGCCGTCGGCCACCGTGAGGTGGCCCAGCACGATGGCGCCGCCGCCGAAGGTGCAGTGGGCGCCGATGGTGGCGCTGCCGGCCACGCCGACGCAGCCCGCCATGGCGGTGTGCTTGCCGACGCGCACGTTGTGGCCGATCTGGATCAGGTTGTCGAGCTTCACGCCGTCTTCGATCACGGTGTCGTCGAGCGCGCCGCGGTCGATGCAGGTGTTGGCGCCGATCTCGACGTCGTTGCCGATGCGCACCGCGCCCAGCTGCTCGATCTTGACCCAGGCGCCCTGGTGCGGCGCGAGGCCGAAGCCGTCGGCCCCGATCACCACACCGGGCTGCAGCAGGCAGCGTTCGCCGATGGTGCAGTCTTCGCTGACCGTGACGCGCGACTTCAGCACGGTGCCCGCACCGATGCGCGCGCCCCGCTCCACCACGCACAGCGCGCCGATGCGCGCGGTGGCGTCGACCTGAGCTTCGGGATGGATCACGGCGGAAGGATGGATGCGATCGGCTTCCGGGCGCGCATGGTGCGCTTTCCACAGCTGCGTCAGGCGCGCAAAGTAGTAGTACGGATCGGGCGTGACGATGTAGGCGCCACGCGCCGCGGCGGCCTCGCGCATGGCGGGCGACACGATGACACAGGCCGCCTTGGAGGCGGCCAGTTCCTGCTGGTATTTGGGATGGCTCAGGAAGCTGAGCGCATCGGGCTGTGCATTCTGAAGCGGCGCGAGCCGCTCGATGGACAGCGTGGCATCTCCATGAAGCTCGCCCCCGAGGGCGTCAACGATGGCTCCGAGCTGCAGCGACACGCCGGTTCGCGGCGTTACTTGCCGGCCGCAGGCGCAGAGGAGCCGACCGACGCGTTGAGCGCCTTGATCACCTTGTCGGTGATGTCGTGCTTCGGGTTGATGTAGATCGCTTCCTGGAGGATGGCGTCGTACTTTTCGGCTTCGGCGACCTGCTTGACCACGCGGTTGGCGCGCTCGTAGACCTGCTGGAGCTCTTCGTTCTTGCGCGCGTTCAGGTCTTCCTGGAACTCGCGGCGCTTGCGCTGGAAGTCGCGGTCCTGGTCGACCAGCGAACGCTGGCGCGAGACGCGCTGGCTTTCCGACAGGGTCGGTGCCTCGCGCTCGAACTTCTCCGAGGCCGTCTTCAGCGCATCGCCCTGCACGGTCAGGTCCTTTTCGCGCTTGAGGAATTCAGCCTCGAGCTTGGCTTGCGCGGTCTTGGCCGGCTGCGCTTCGCGCAGCACACGGTCGGGGTTCACGAAACCGATGCGAAAGCTTTCCTGGGCCTGCGCGGGCGCAGCCATGAGGGCAAAAGCGGGAATCAGGAACGCGCCGGCGGCAGCGCGAATCAAATGCTTCATTTAGAAAGACGTTCCGATCTGGAATTGGAGGCGCTGAATTCTATCCTTCGGGATCACGACGAACCCGGTGCTCGGATCCGTCACTTCCTTCTGGGATTTGACGGGGAAGGCGTAGGCCAGGCGCAGCGGGCCCAGCGGCGAGATCCAGCTGATGCCCAGGCCGACCGAGGCGCGCAGCTTCTTCTGGGCCTTCCATTGCTCGTCCGTCACGTTGGGTGCACGGGAGCCGAACACGTTACCGACGTCGAAGAAGCCGTACAGGCGCAGCGTGCGGTCGTTGCCGGCGCCGGGGAACGGCGTGCTCAGCTCGGCGTTGAAGATAGCCTTCTTGGTACCGCCCAGTGCCGCGCCTTCGGTCTGGCCGAGCAGCGGCTGGTCGCGCGGGCCCAGCGAGTTCTGCTCGAAACCGCGGATCGACCCCAGGCCACCGGCGTAGAAGTTCTTGAAG
Organism: Variovorax sp. FW305-3-2-15-B-LB1; assembly: GCF_058787635.1. NCBI lineage: Bacteria > Pseudomonadati > Pseudomonadota > Betaproteobacteria > Burkholderiales > Comamonadaceae > Variovorax > Variovorax sp. FW305-3-2-15-B-LB1. Next base: position 158,983 of record NZ_JBYSZY010000003.1, read on the forward strand.
ATCGGGTAGACCTTGCCACCGAAGGCCTTGGCATAGCCCACTTCGCCGTTGATGGCGAAGGTGTACTGCTTGTTGATCGCGAAGAACTGCTGGTACTGGTAGCTGGTCTTCAGGTACTTCATGTCGCCGCCCACGCCCAACTCGAGGTTGGCGCGCTGCAGGCGGCCGGTGGTCGGGACCAGCGCGCTGTCGCGGCTGTCGCGGCCCCAGCCCACGGTCAGCGGGATGCCCCAGACGCTCTTCTGGTCGCAGCTGGTGACGAACCAGCCGGTCGCGTCCTTGCCGCAATGGAAGTAGTTCAGGTACGACTGCGGCGTGGTGAGGCCGGCGAGCGCCGAGCGGTTCGGGTCGAACGCGTAGCGCTCCAGGCCGACGCCGAAGAAGACGGTGTCGAGTTCGCTGAACGGCACGCCGAAACGGATCGAGGCGCCCTGGTTCACCAGCTTGTAGTCGCCGTCTTCGTTCGTGGAGTACGGACGCGTCGTCGTGTGGTAGACGCTGATCGTGCGCGAGATGCCGTCCTTCGTGAAGTACGGGTCGGTGGTGGTCAGCGACAGCGTGCGGTTGTACTTGCTGGTGTTGACCTGCACGCCCAGGAAATTGCCCGAGCCGAACACGTTTTCCTGCGAGATGCCGAAGGTCAACGCGACCTTTTCCGCGCTCGAGTAGCCGGCACCCAACTGCAGCGTGCCGGTGGGCTTCTCGGCCACGTTGACGGTCAGGTCGACCTGGTCGGGCGAGCCGGGCACTTCCTGGGTCTCGACGTTCACTTCGGTGAAGAAGCCCAGGCGGTCCACGCGGTCGCGCGAGACCTTGATCTTGTCGCCGTCGTACCACGAGGCTTCGAACTGGCGGAACTCGCGGCGGATCACTTCGTCGCGCGTCTTGTTGTTGCCGCCGACCGACACGCGGCGCACGTACACGCGGCGCGAGGGCTCGGCCTGCAGCGTGAGCGTGACGCGGTTGTTCACGCGGTCGATGTCCGGACGCGCCTGCACGCGGGCGAAGGCGTAGCCGAAGGTGCCGAAGTAGTCGCTGAAGGCCTTGGTGGTCTCCGTGACTTGCTCGCCGTTGTAGGGCTCGCCGGGCTTGATCGTGATGAGCGACTTGAACTCGTCGTCGCGGCCCAGGTAGTTGCCGTCGAGCTTGATGCCCGCCACCACGAACTTCTCGCCTTCGGTGATGTTCACCGTGACGCTCAGGTCCTTGCGGTCCGGCGAAATGGCGACCTGGGTCGAATCGATGCGGAACTCGAGGTAGCCGCGGGTGATGTAGTAGCTCTTCAGTGTCTCGAGGTCGGCGTTGAGCTTGGCGCGCGAGTACTGGTTCGACTTGGTGTACCAGCTCATGAAGCCGCCGCTGTCCTGGTCGAACAGGCTCAGCAGCGTCGATTCGCTGAAGGCCTTGTTGCCGACCACGTGCACTTCGCGGATGCGGGCGGATTCGCCTTCGGTCACGGTGAACGTCAGGTTCACGCGGTTGCGCTCGATGGGCGTGACGGTGGTCACGACGTTCGCGTTGTAGAGGCTGCGGCTCACGTACTGGCGCTTGAGCTCCTGCTCGGCGCGGTCGGCCAGGGCCTTGTCGTACGGGCGGCCGTCGGCCAGGCCGATTTCACGCAGCGCCTTCTGCAGCGCCGCCTTGTCGAATTCCTTGGCGCCGACAAAGTCGACGTCGGCGATGGTGGGCCGCTCTTCGACGATCACCACCAGCACGTTGCCGTTGACGTCGATACGCACGTCCTTGAACAACCCCAGGTCGAACAGCGCGCGGATCGCGGCCGAGCCGCGTTCGTCGCTGTAGGTGTCGCCCACACGCAGGGGCAGCGACCCGAAGATCGTGCCGGCCTCGACGCGTTGCAAGCCTTCGACGCGGATATCGCGCACCGTGAAAGGCTCGACGGCCCAAGCGGCCGTGGCCGCCAGCGTGCTGGCCACCACCGCGGCAACGCTACGCAGGCGAAAGCGACTGAAGTTTGTGTTCATCTGTGAATTGGGCCGGCACGGAAAGGGCCGGCAGAAAGTTAACCAAAGAGCCGCGTGACGTCGTTGAAGAGTGCGACCGACATCATCACCAGCAGCAAGGCGACACCGCCACGCTGCAGCCGTTCCATCCAGGCGTCGGAGACGCTTTTCCCGGTCAGGCCCTCCCAAAGATAATACATCAGGTGCCCCCCATCGAGGACCGGCAGCGGCATCAGGTTGAGCACCCCGAGGCTCACGCTGATGAGCGCGAGAAAGACCAGGTACTGCGTCAGACCGAGGCTGGCGGACTTGCCGGCGTAATCAGCAATTGTTAAGGGACCGCTCAGGTTCTTGATCGAGGCCTCACCGATCAGCATCTTGCCCATCATGCGAACCGTGAGCGCGGACACCTCCCAGGTGCGCACCACGCCACGCCAGACGCCGTCGATGACGCCCTGGCGCACCGTGACCATCTCCGGCGGCGCGCCGACGTAGGCGCCGATGCGCGCGACCTTGGTGGCGCCCTCTTCGCGCACTTCCGGCTTGACTTCGAGCGAGAGCGGCTGGCCGCCGCGCTGGAGCTGCCAGGTCTGTGTGCGCGCCTGCCCGGAGGCATCGATCGAGGCACGGATGACTTCGCGCAGCTGCTGCCCGTCGAGGATGGGGGTGTCGCCAATGGCCAGGACCAGGTCGCCGTGGCGAAGGCCCGAACGCTCCGCCGCGCTGCCCGCCATGACCTCGCCGATCTCGGGACGGGTCAGCGGTGCGACCACGCCGATCTTGCGGAACATCTGCGGATCGGCGTCCTTGGCCTCCATGCGGCTCAGCGGCAGGACCAGTTGACGGCCGGGGCGACCGCCCTCACCCGCCACTTCGAGCGTGAGGTCGCGGCCGTCGAGCGCGCCGCGCGTCATGCGCCAGCGCAGGTCTTCGAAGGACTGGACCGGTGACAGGTCGCCGTCGAAACCGGCCTGGGTGATGTGTTCGCCGCCGCGCAGGCCGGCCGCCTCGGCCAGCGACGCCGCCACGGGCCGGGCCAGCTTGGCCACGGGCTCGTCGACGCCGATCCAGTTGACCGCCGTGTACAGAACGACCGCCAGCAGCAGGTTGGCGATCGGACCGGCGGCCACGATGGCCGCGCGCGAACGCAGCGGCTGGGTGTTGAAGGCGCGGTGCCGCTCTTCGGGCGCCACGGGACCTTCGCGCTCGTCGAGCATCTTGACGTAGCCGCCGAAGGGAAAAGCACCGATCACGAACTCGGTCTGCTGCCCCGGATGCTGGCGCTTGGGCTGCCAGCGCAGGAGGGCCTTGCCGAAGCCGACCGAGAAGCGCTCCACCTTGACGCCGCAGGCCACGGCCACGCGGTAGTGGCCGTATTCATGGACCGCGATGAGGACGCCGAGAGCGACCACAAAAGCTATGACGGTGAGCATCGGGGTCCTCTGCGCTGTAGGGAATCAGGCCGCGAAACGTGCCGCGGCGGCATTCGCCGCCTCGCGGGCGCTGGCGTCGAGCGCCAGCAGGTCGGCCAGCGATGCCGGCTTTGAGGGCATGACCGCCTCCAAAGTTTCCAGGTTGACCGCATGAATGCGATCGAAACGCAGGCGCCGGTCGAGAAAGGCGGCCACAGCCACCTCGTTGGCCGCGTTCAGCACCGCCGTGGTGCCCGACGCAGCGCGCAAGGCCTGCCACGCCAGGCCCAGGCCGGGGAACAGCGCAGGATCGGGCGCGTCGAAGGTCAGCGAGTCCATCTGGCGGAAATCGAGCCGTGCCGCCCCGCTTTCGATGCGCTCCGGCCAGGCCAGCCCGACCGCGATCGGCACGCGCATGTCGGGCGTGCCGAGTTGGGCGATGACCGAGGCGTCGGTGAACTGCACCATCGAATGGACCACGCTCTGCGGGTGGATGACGACCTCGATCTGCTCCGGCGACACGCCGAACAGGTGTCGCGCCTCGATCACCTCGAGCGCCTTGTTCATCATCGTGGCCGAGTCGACCGAGATCTTGCGGCCCATGACCCAGTTCGGGTGCGCACAGGCCTGCTCGGGCGTCACGGCGCCCAGCGTGTCGGGTGCCCGGGTGCGGAACGGGCCGCCCGAGGCGGTCAGGATGATCTTGTCGATGCGCCGCGCCCAGGTGGACGGGTCTTCGGGCAGCGACTGAAAGATGGCCGAATGCTCGCTGTCGATGGGCAGCAGCGTGGCGCCGCCCTCCTGCACCGTGCGCATGAACAGCTCGCCACCGACGACCAGCGCTTCCTTGTTGGCCAGCAGCAGGCGCTTGCCGGCGCGCGCGGCGGCCAGGCACGGCGCCAGGCCGGCAGCACCGACGATGGCGGCCATCACGGCGTCGACTTCGTCATCCGACGCTATTTTTTCGAGAGCATCATCGCCCATCAGGACGCGGGTCGGCAGGTTGTTCTGCTTGAGCTTTTCGGCCAGCAGCGCGGCATGCGGCGCACTGGCCATGACGGCGAAGCGCGGCGAGAAGCGCGCGCATTGGGCCAGCAGCTCGTCGACCTTGGTGGCCGCCGAGAGCGCAAACACCTCGAAGCGTTCGGGGTGACGGGCAATGACGTCGAGCGTGCTGACACCGACCGAACCGGTCGAGCCAAGCACCGTGACACGTTGTTTGGGAGTGTTCACAGGAAAGCCAGCATCATGGCAATGGGAAGTGCCGGCAAGAGGGCATCCACGCGGTCGAGCACGCCGCCGTGGCCGGGCAGCAGCCGGCTGCTGTCCTTGGCGCCGGCGCTGCGCTTGATCAGCGATTCAACGAGGTCGCCGACGACGCTCATCGCCGCCAGGAACACCGCCCCGATCAACAGCAGCCACCAGCCGCGCTCATGCAGGCGGGTGTAGAGGCTGGGCACCGTGGCGCCCAGGCTCTTGTCGGCCCAGACCCAGGCGAACGCCAGCACGATGACGCCGGCCATGCCGCCCCAGACACCTTCCCAGCTCTTGCCGGGACTGATGGCCGGCGCCAGCTTGGCGCGGGTGAACTTCAGGCCGAAGGCGCGGCCGGCGAAATAGGCGAACACGTCCGCCACCCAGACCAGCACCAGGATCGACAGCAGGAAGTTGATGCCGACCATGCGTGCCTGCACCGCCGCGAGCCATGCGACCCACAACGCCAGCAGGCCGCCCACCAGCCGCAGTCCGCGCGGAATGCGCGGCCAGCCGGGCACTGCGACGCGCAGCAGCGCCGCGCCGCCGAGCACCCAGGCCGCGCTGGCCAGGGACCACATGAGGAACAAGCGCTGCTCCAGCAGCCCCAGCCACCACGACAGCCCGCACAGCGCCACCATCTCGGCACCCAGGAACAGCGACATGCCCTGCCCATAGCCGTTCAGGCGCCCCCACTCCCACGCGGCGGCGCCGATCAGCACCAGCATCACGCAGGCGAAGGGAATGTGGTTTCGGTAGAACAGCGCCGGCAGCAGGATCGCGAGCAGCACGATCGCCGTGAGGATGCGTTGTTTGAGCATGCGGAGGGTGGTGTCGGGCCGTTGTCAGGCCGCGGAAGCCGAGACCTGCGCCGAGGTCTGGCCGAAGCGACGCTCGCGGCCCTGAAACGCGGCAATGGCCTCGTCCAGCGCAGCCTCGTCGAACTCGGGCCACAGCTTGTCGCTGAAGAACAGCTCGGCGTAGGCACTCTGCCAAAGCAGGAAATTCGACAGCCGCTGCTCGCCACCCGTGCGGATGAACAGGTCGGGGTCGGGCACGTGGGCCAGCGCCATGGCGCGATCGAGGTTCATCTCGGTCATGGGCAGGCCCTGCTCGGCGAGCTTGGCCGCGGCACGCGCGATGTCCCAGCGTCCGCCATAGTTGAAGCAGATGTTGAGAATCAGACGCGAGTTGTGGGCCGTGGTCTGCTCGGCTGACACCAAGCCGGCCACCATCTTGTCGGACAGGCCGGCGCGTTCGCCCACGAAATGCAGCCGCACGCCATCGGCGTTGAGGCGCGGCACTTCGCGTGCGAGTGCCCCGACCATCAGCTGCATCAGGCCGGAGACCTCTTCAGGGGGACGGTTCCAGTTCTCCGAGGAGAACGCGAACACGGTGAGCACGCCCACGCCACGGTCGGCGCAGGCCTTGACGCAGCGCCGCAGCGACTCCACGCCCTGCTTGTGCCCCGCCACGCGGGGCAGGAAGCGCTTGGTGGCCCACCGGCCGTTGCCATCCATGACGATGGCAACGTGGTGCGGAGGGGTCGTCGTCTGCGGCGAGGAGGCCATGCGGAGCCTCAAACGGCCATGATCTCCGCTTCTTTCGCGGCGACCAGACGGTCGATTTCCGCGATGTGCTTGTCGGTGACCTTCTGGATGTCGCCTTCGGCGCGTTTCTGGTCGTCTTCCGAGGCCAGCTTGTCCTTCACGAGCTTCTTGACGGCTTCGTTCGCGTCGCGGCGCAGGTTGCGCGTCGCGATCTTGGCGCTTTCGCCTTCGTTGCGGACCAGCTTGGTCATTTCCTTGCGGCGCTCTTCGCTCATGGCGGGCAGCGGCACGCGGATCAGGTCGCCCATCGACGCGGGGTTCAGGCCCAGGTCGCTTTCGCGGATGGCCTTCTCGATCTTGGCGCCCATGCCCTTTTCCCAGGGCTGGACGCTGATCGTGCGCGAGTCGAGCACCGACACGTTGGCCACCTGGCTCAGCGGCACCTGCGAGCCGTAGTACTCGACGTGGATCGAGTCGAGCAGCGCCGAGTTGGCACGGCCCGTGCGGATCTTGGTGAGGTTGTTCTGGAAGGCGGCGAGCGACTGGTTCATCTTCGCGTCGGTCGCACTGCGAATGTCTGCAATGGTCATCTCAATTACTCCTAGGCATGCACCAGCGTGCCCTCGTCCTCGCCCATCACGACGCGCTTGAGGGCGCCGTTCTTGAAGATCGAGAACACCTTGATCGGCAGCTTCTGGTCGCGGCACAGCGCGAAGGCCGTGGCGTCCATGATGCCGAGATTCTGCGCAATCGCCTCGTCGAAGGTGAGCGAGGCGTAGCGCGTGGCTTCGGGGTGGGTCTTGGGATCGGCGGTGTAGACGCCGTCCACCTTGGTCGCCTTGAGCACCAGCTCAGCGCCGATCTCGGCACCGCGCAGTGCGGCGGCCGTGTCGGTCGTGAAGAAGGGGTTGCCGGTACCGGCCGCAAACACCACGACCTTGCCCTCTTCGAGGTACTGCAGGGCCTTGGGGCGCACATAGGGCTCGACCACCTGCTCGATGGCGATGGCGGACATCACGCGGGCCACGAGGCCCTGCTTGTCCATCGCGTCGGCCAGGGCCAGCGAGTTCATGACGGTGGCCAGCATGCCCATGTAGTCGGCCGTGGCGCGGTCCATGCCGACGGAGCCTCCCGCGACACCGCGGAAGATGTTGCCGCCGCCGATCACGACCGCCACCTGGACGCCCATGTTCACGACCTCGGCCACCTCTTCGACCATGCGCACGATGGTGGCGCGGTTGATGCCGAAGGCGTCATCGCCCATCAATGCCTCACCCGACAGCTTCAACAAGATTCGCTTGTGGGCTGGGCGGGCATCAGACATGGGCATTTTCCTTAGAGGGTTGGCGGGGGCGAGTGTAAAACGTGGCGGTGAAAAAGCGGCGGCACGCTGTCGCGCACCGCCGCTTGGAGGCCTGCCGGATCAGGCGGCAGCCTTGGCAGCAGCGACCTGGGCAGCGACTTCGGCAGCGAAGTCGTCGACCTTCTTCTCGATGCCTTCGCCGACCACGTACAGGGTGAAGCCCTTGATCGTGGTGTCGGCGGCCTTGAGCATCTGCTCGACGGTCTGCTTGTCGTTCTTCACGAACGGCTGGTTGTGCAGCGAGACTTCCTTGAGGTACTTCTGCACGCCGCCTTCGATGCGCTTGGCAACGATGTCGGCCGGCTGCGGCTTCTTGCCTTCGGCTTCGGCCGTCTTGCGGTCTTCTTCAGCCTTGCCGGCGGCCACTGCGCGCTCTTTTTCGATCAGGTCGGCGGGCACGTCCGATGCCTGGATGGCGACCGGCTTCATGGCGGCGATGTGCATCGCGACGTCCTTGGCCGAGGTGTCGTCACCTTCGAATTCGACCATCACGCCGATGCGCGTGCCGTGCAGGTACGACGCCAGCTTGCCGTTGCCCGTGAAGTGCTTGAAGCGGCGGAAGCTCATGTTCTCGCCGATCTTGCCGATCAGGCCCTTGCGCACGTCTTCGAGCGTGGGGCCGAAGCCGTCCTGCTCGTAAGCCAGCGCGCCCAGTGCGGCGATGTCGGCCGGGTTGTTCTTGGCGACCAGCATCGCGGCAGCGTTGGCCATGGCCAGGAAGCTGTCGTTCTTGGTGACGAAGTCGGTTTCGCAGTTGATTTCGATCATGCCGCCGGCAGCGCCGTCGACGAAAGCCGTGACCACGCCTTCAGCGGTGATGCGGCCCGATGCCTTGCCAGCCTTGTTGCCGAGCTTGATGCGCAGCAGCTCTTCGGCCTTTTCCATGTTGCCGTCGGCCTCCGTCAGGGCCTTCTTGCATTCCATCATGGGCGCATCGGTCTTCGCGCGCAGTTCGCCGACCATGCTTGCGGTGATTGCAGCCATTTGTGTATCTCCGTAAATCCAAAAATCAGGTTAAAAAAAAGGGGCACCAAAGCCCCTTCTTCAGGCTCGCGAACGCGCCTATCAGGCCGAAGCGCCTTCTTCGACTTCGACGAATTCGTCGCCGCTGCCTTCGGCAACGGCCTTGACCACGTCACCACCGGCGCTGTTGCGGCCTTCGATGATCGCGTCGGCGATGCCACGGGCATACAGCGTGACGGCCTTCGACGAGTCGTCGTTGCCGGGGATCACGTAGTCGATGCCTTCGGGCGAGTGGTTGGAGTCGACCACGCCGATCAGCGGGATGCCGAGCTTCTTGGCTTCGGCCACGGCGATCTTGTGGAAGCCCACGTCGATCACGAAGATGGCGTCGGGCAGCGCAGCCATGTCCTGGATGCCGCCGATGTCCTTCTCGAGCTTCGCGATTTCGCGCGAGAACGTGAGCTGTTCTTTCTTGCTCAGGCTGTCGAGGCCGGCTTCTTGCTGGGCCTTCATGTCCTTCAGACGCTTGATCGAGGTCTTGACGGTCTTGAAGTTGGTCAGCATGCCGCCGAGCCAGCGGGTGTCGACGAAAGGCACGCCGGCGCGGCGAGCTTCTGCAGCGACGATTTCACGGGCCTGGCGCTTCGTGCCGACCATCAGGATCGTGCCGCGGTTGGCCGTGAGTTGCTTGGCGTACTTCATCGCGTCCTGGAACATCGGGAGCGACTTTTCCAGGTTGATGATGTGAATCTTGTTGCGGTGACCGAAGATGAACGGAGCCATCTTGGGGTTCCAGAAGCGGGTTTGGTGACCGAAGTGGACACCGGCTTCCAGCATTTCGCGCATGGTGGTCGACATTGAATTTACTCCAAAGGTTGGGTCTAAAATCCAGCCCGTTTTGCGCCCCTTCGACGGGGTCGCAACACCTTGATTGGGCCGGTTTGCGGATGTGCTTGACTGGCGGCGACAAAACTGTCGCATAACCAGCGAAACCCAAAGAGTATAGCACGGCGGCCACCCCCTCCTCCCTCGAACCGAGCCGTTCCAAGGTACCCTCGACGCCATGAACGACCTTCACGCCACCCGTCTCACCCTTCTGGCTGGCGGTTCCGATGCGCGCACCGAAATGGAGCGCGCCATCGCCCTCTCCGAATCTCCCGCCTGCGCCCACGTTTTCACCCGCACGATGTTCGACGAGGCCCGCGCGGCCGCCGCCGCATCGGCGCCCGAAAGCCGCCTCGCCGGGCTTGCCTTCACCAGCAAGGACCTGTTCGACGTCGCCGGCCAGCCGACACCCGCCGGCTCGGCCGTGCTCTCGCACGCACCGGCCGCCCCAGCCGATTCGCTCGCCGTGGCCCGACTGCGCGCCGCCGGCGGCGTGCTGACCGGGCGCACCAACATGACGGAGTTCGCCTTTTCCGGCGTCGGCGTCAACCCGCACCACGGCACGCCGGCCAACGTGAGCGACACCGCCACGCCGCGCATTCCGGGCGGCTCGTCCTCCGGCGCGGCGATCTCGGTGGCGAGCGGTGCGGCCTTCATCGGCCTGGGCTCCGACACCGGCGGCTCGATCCGCATCCCGGCGGCGCTGAATGGCATCGTCGGCTTCAAGAACACCGCCCGCCTCACGCCGGCCGACGGCGCGCTGCCGCTGTCGACCACGCTCGACACCGTCTGCGCCATGACCCGCTCGGTGCGCGACGCCGTCACCGCGCACGAGATCCTCTCGGCGCGGCAGGTGACGCCCGGCTCGGCGCCGCTGTCGGCCTACCGGCTGGCCGTCGTGAAGAACGTCTTCCTCGACGACCTCGAGCCCGCCGTGGCCACGGTCTTCGAGCGCACCCTCGCGACCCTGCGCGCCACGAGCGCTCATATTCACGAGATCGAACTGCCTGAGCTGGCCGACCTGCAGGCCATCAACGCCACCGGCGGCTTCTCGGCGGCCGAGTCGTACGCTTGGCACCGGCTGCTGCTGGAGCGCAGCGGCGCCGGCTACGACCCGCGCGTGGCGCAGCGCATCCTGCGCGGCGCCAGCATGAAGGCACACGAGTACATCGACCTGGTCCGCGCCCGCCGCGACTGGATCGCCCGCGTCGAGAAGGCGCTGGCACCGTTCGACGCCGTGGTGTCGCCGACCGTGCCGATCACGGCGCCGTCCATCGCCAGCGTGGCACCGGGTGCCGAGCGCGACGACGAATTCTTCCGCGTCAACGCGCTGCTGCTGCGCAACCCGTCGATCGTCAACATGCTCGACGGCTGCGCCATTTCGCTGCCCTGCCACGCCGACGGCGAACTGCCGGTCGGCCTGATGCTGTGGCACTGCGCGATGCACGACGACGCCGTGCTCGCGGTGGCCCTCCAGGCCGAACGCACGCTACAGAAATAACCGCTGTCACCGCCCGCCTCACGGGCGTCAGCCGCTTCTTTTATCTAGAACATTTCAATGAAAATCGCGATCGTGGGCGCCGGCATCGTCGGCGTCACCACCGCCTGGGAACTGGTTTCCGACGGCCATGAAGTGAGCGTGTTCGAACGCCGCGGCGCCGCCGCCGAAGAGGCCAGCTTCGCCAACGCCGGCGTGGTCGCGCCGGGTTATGTCACGCCGTGGGCCGCACCGGGCATGCGCGGCAAGGTGCTGCGCTCGCTGCTGTCTTCGCACGGCGCCATCAAGCTGCGCTGGCCGCTGAGTTCGCGCGACCTCAGCTGGATGTCGCGCTGGCAGAAGGCCTGCAAGCTCGAGACCTACCTGGCCAACCGCGCCCGCATGCAGCGGCTGGCTTTCTACAGCCGCACCCGGCTGCACGCGGTGACCGAAGCACGCGAGCTGAGCTACGAACGCAGCGATGGCTACCTGGTGCTGCTGCGTTCCAAGCGCGAGAAAAAGCTGGTGCAGCCCGGGCTGGAGGTGCTGCGCTCGGCCGGCAGCGTGTTCCGCGAGATCGACGCCGACGAGGCCCGCCTGATCGAGCCCGCGCTCAACCCCGACACCCCGCTGGCAGGCGCGATCCACCTGCCGGAAGACGAGGTCGCGAACTGCCGCCAGTTCGCACTGCTGCTCAAGTGGGAAGCCGAGGCTTTGGGCGCGCAGTTCCACTTCAACTGCGACATCGCACCCCTGAGCCGCGCCGCCCCCACCTCGCTGACGCTGGCCAGCGGCTCGGACGCATTGCAGTTCGACGCCATCGTGGTGTGCGCCGGGCTGTCGTCCGCCGCGCTGCTGCGCCCGCTGGGACTGCGCATTCCGCTGGCGCCGGTCTACGGCCACTCGGTCAGCGCCCCGGTGCGCGAGCCGCTCAACGCGCCGCGCAGCGCGGTGATGGACGAACGCTACAAGGTCGCGATCTCCCGCCTGGGCCAGCGCGTGCGCGTGGCCGGCAGCGCCGAGATCGGCGGCTCGCCCGACGCCATGAGCCCGGCCGCGATCCAGACGCTCTACAAGGTGCTGCACGACTGGTTTCCGGGCGCAGCCACGCTGCAATCGGGCATCCAGCAATGGAAGGGCGCCCGGCCGATGCTCCCCGACGGCCCGCCGGTGCTGGGCGCCAGCGGCATTCCCGGCGTGTGGCTCAACCTGGGCCACGGCTCGAGCGGCTGGGCGCTGTCTTGCGGCAGCGCGCGCGTGCTCGGCGACCTGATTGGCGGGCAAGACCCCGGCATCGACCTCGAAGGCCTGGGGATCGAGCGGCTCAGTCTTTAGGACCCCAGCGGCGCAGTTGCTCGGGGGTGGCCGGTTTTTCCACCGGCAGTTCGGGCCGGGGCGCCCAGCGTTGGGCGATCAACCCCAGGATCGCCGGCGCGATCAGCCCGAAGAACACCAGCACCAGCAGGTCCAGGCTCAACATCAGCCACTGCGTGCCGGACCCTGCCTCGACCGGCACGTCGAGCCACCGGATCACACCGATGCCATAACCCACGCCCAGGGCCCACGCGATGTCGCGCAGCGGCACCCGGCGCAACACCTCGGCCAGCAGGAACAGCCCCCACACCACGATCAGCAGGCCGACCGCCCAGGCCGCGCCGGCGATCATCGCTGCGGCCGCGCCAACGAAGCCGGCCAGGCACGCCAGCAGCAGAAGCAGCAACCAGCCGAAGGTCTTGAGCGTCATCGGTCGATGATAGGAGGCGCGGCGTCGGCGGCACAATGGCTCGATGCATCGCATCACGTCCGCCAGCGCCGCCGATCTGTTCGACATCGCCGCCACGCGTCGCATCGAGCAGGCGGCCGCCTCCGCCCTTCCCCCTCACACGCTGATGCAGCGCGCCGGCCTCGCCGCGGCGCGGCTCGCAATGGCGCTCGCGCCACACGCGCGAACGATCTGGATCGCCTGCGGCCCCGGGAACAACGGCGGCGACGGCTTCGAAGCCGCGGCGCAACTGCGGCATCGCGGCTTCTCTCCGGTCGTCACCTTCGTGGGCGATGAAGGCCGGCTGCCAGCGGATGCCAAGGCGTCGCTGCAGCGTGCGCGCGATGCGGGCGTCACCTTCGCCTCGGCGCCGCCATCAAGCTTCGAGCTGGCGATGGATGCGCTGCTCGGCATCGGATCGACCCGCCCGCCGTCGGGCACGATGGCCGAATGGCTTGCGCGGATGCACGCGAGCGCCTCGCCGGCGCTCAGCATCGACGTGCCCTCGGGCCTCGATGCCGACACCGGCACGCTAGCCTCCAACGCAGACCAAGCACCGGTATCGGTCCGCACCACCCTCACCTTCCTCACGCTGAAACCCGGCCTGTTCACGGCGCAAGGCCGCGACGCGGCCGGCACGGTGTGGTTCGACGACCTGGGTTGCAGCGCTTTCATCCAGGAGCGACCGACGGCCCGCCTCGCAGGCGCGCCCGGCATCCAGCCGCGCACCCACGCCTCGCACAAGGGCAGCTACGGCGATGTCGCGGTGATCGGCGGTGCCTCGGGCATGGCCGGCGCTGCGCTGCTGGCCGGCTCGGCCGCGCTCCATGCGGGCGCGGGACGCGTGTTCGTCGGATTGCTCGATCCCCGCGCAGCGCCGGTCGACACCTCGCAGCCCGAGCTGATGCTGCGCGACGCCCATTCCCTGGACCTCGCCGGCATGACGGTCGTGTGCGGCTGCGGTGGCGGCGATGCCGTGCGCGAACTGCTGCCGCGCGTGCTGTCGACGGCCGCCGCGCTGGTGCTCGACGCCGACGCGCTCAACGCCATCGCCGCCGATCCGTCACTTCAGGCGCAACTGATCGCGCGAGGCCAGGCCGGCGCTCCCACCGTGCTCACGCCGCATCCGTTGGAAGCCGCGCGCCTGCTCGGCGACACGACGGGCGGCGTGCAAGCCAACCGCCTGGCCGCGGCCCGTGCGCTGGCGTCGCGCTTCGGCGCGGTGACAGTGCTCAAGGGATCTGGAACAGTGATTGCCGATGCAAGCGACGAGCCGCCGGTCATCAACCCGACCGGCAATGCCCGCCTTGCCACCGCAGGCACCGGCGATGTGCTTGCCGGCATGATCGGGGCGGCGCTCGCGATGCGCCGCCCCGAATTCGAGGCGGCATGCGAGGCCGTCTGGCAGCACGGCCGCATCGCCGACCTGTGGCCGGCCGATGCGGCCCCGCTCACGGCAGGCCCGCTGGCCCGCCGCGCACCCGACTGAGCGCAGGACTCAGCCGCGCCCGACGAAGGGCATCTTCGTGGCCATGATGGTGTGGAAGAGCACGTTGGCTTCCAGCGGCAGGTTCGCCATGTAGAGCACCGACTGGCCGACGATCTTGACGTCGATCAGCGGCTCGATCGCGAGCTCGCCGTTGGCCTGCGGCACGCCGGTGGCCATGCGCGCGGCCAGCTCGGTCATGGCATTGCCCACGTCCACCTGCCCCACCGCGATGTCGTACTTGCGGCCGTCGAGCGAAGCGGTCTTGGTCAGCCCTTCGACCGCGTGCTTGGTCGAGGTGTAGGCCGCGGAATTCGGCCGCGGCGTGGTCGCCGAGATCGACCCGTTGTTGATGATGCGGCCGCCTCGCGGCGTCTGCGCCTTCATCGTGCGGAAGGCCTGCTGGATGCAGAAGAACATGCCGGTGAGGTTGATGTCCACCACGCCCTTCCACTGCTCGGGCGTCCAGTCCTCGAACGGCCCCGGCGGGTTGCCCACGCCGGCGTTGTTGAACAGCAGGTCGACGCGCCCGAAGCGCTCGACCGTGGCGCCGAACAGCGCCTGCACCGAGTCGGCATTGGCCACGTCGGTGGGCACCGCGAAGGCGCGCGCACCGGCGCCCGACTCTTCCGCCACCTGCTCCAGCGGCTCAAGGCGGCGCCCCGCAAGGGCCACGCTCCAGCCGTCCGCCAGCAGGGCCAGCGCGGCCGCGCGGCCGATGCCCGACCCCGCGCCCGTGACGATCGCGATGCGGCCCTTGTTGTTTTCCACGCTCATGCTCCAAGTCTCCTTTTCAACTGATCCATACACACGGTAAGTAAACCGGTAGTGTGCACGGCGCGTCTCATCCGCGGCGGGGCTTGCGCCCCTTGCCCTGCATCTTGTTGGCGGCTTTCTTCACCGCCGACTTGAAGGCCTGCATGGCCGATTGCGGGCCGGCAGGCACCGCGGCAGCGCCGCCGCCACCGTGCTCCGAACGCGACTCGCCACCGGCCTCCGCCTTGTGGCGGGAGCTTCGCTTGGCCGACGCCTTCACCGGCGCGCCGCCCTTGTCCTTCATGGCGCGCGAGGTCAGGTCTTCGCCTTCGCGCACGAGGCGGAAGTCGATCTTGCGGCCATCGAGGTCGACGCGGCTCACCTGCACCCGCACCCGCGTGCCGATGGCATAGCGGATGCCGGTGCGCTCGCCGCGCAGTTCCTGGCGCATCTCGTCGAACTTGAAGTACTCGCCGCCGAGCTCGGTGATGTGGACCAGGCCCTCGACGTACATCGCATCGAGCGTGACGAAGATGCCGAAGGTGGTGGCCGCGGTGACCACGCCGCCGTATTCCTCGCCGAGGTGCTCGCGCATGTACTTGCACTTGAGCCAGGCCTCGACGTCGCGGCTGGCTTCGTCGGCGCGGCGCTCGTTAGCGCTGCAATGCAGGCCGGCGGCTTCCCAGGCCAGCACTTCCTTGCTGGGCGCGACGGTCGCCTTCTGCGGCTTGTTGGTCGGCGCCTTGACGCGCGAAGCGAGCCGCTTGGCCAGCTTGGCATGCGCCTCGCCGGGCGTGGGCAGCATCGGCAACTGGTAGCGCGTCTTGCCGAGGATCGCCTTGATCACACGGTGCACCAGCAGGTCGGGATAGCGACGAATCGGGCTGGTGAAGTGCGTGTAGGCCTCGTAGGCCAGGCCGAAGTGGCCGCTGTTGATCGGCGTGTAGATCGCCTGCTGCATCGAGCGCAGCAGCATGGTGTGGATCTGCTGCGCGTCGGGGCGTTCCTTGGTGGCTTCGGCGATCGCCTGGAACTCGCCGGGACGCGGCTCGTCGGTGATGCTCAGGCCGACACCCATGGCCTTCAGGTAGCCGCGCAGGATTTCCTTCTTCTCGGGCGTCGGGCCTTCGTGCACGCGGAACAGGCCCGGATGCTTGCCTTCGGCGATGAAGTCGGCGCTGCAGACGTTGGCGGCGAGCATCGCTTCTTCGATCAACCGATGCGCCTCGTTGCGGGTGCGCGGCACGATCTTCTCGATGCGGCCGGCATCGTCGCAGATGATCTGCGTCTCGGTGGTTTCGAAGTCGACCGCGCCGCGCTTGCCGCGCTGCTTGAGCAGAGCCTTGTAGACGTCGGCGAGGTTCAGCAGGTCCTTGACGCGGTCCTTGCGCTTGGCCGCTTCGGGCCCGCGCGTGTTGCCGAGGATGGCGGCGACTTCGGTGTACGTGAAGCGCGCATGGCTGAACATCACGGCCGGATAGAACTGGTAGGCGTAGATCTCGCCGTCGGCGGCAACCAGCATGTCGCACACCATGCACAGGCGCTCGACCTCGGGGTTGAGCGAGCACAGGCCGTTCGACAGCTTCTCGGGCAGCATCGGGATCACGCGGCGCGGGAAATAGACGCTGGTGGCGCGGTCGTACGCATCGATGTCGATGGCCGAGCCGGTCTGCACATAAGCACTGACGTCGGCGATGGCGACCAGCAGGCGCCAGCCCTTGCCGCGGCCCACCTTGGCGGGCTCGCAGTACACGGCGTCGTCGAAGTCGCGGGCGTCTTCGCCGTCGATGGTGACGAGCGGCACGTCGGTGAGGTCGATGCGGCCCTTCTTGTCGGCGGGGCGCACCTTCTCGGGCAGGGCCTTGGCCTGCGCCAGGCACTCCGCGGAAAACTCATGCGGCACGCCGTACTTGCGCACGGCGATCTCGATTTCCATTCCGGGGTCGTCGATCTCGCCCAGCACTTCTCTCACGCGGCCCACGGGCTGGCCGAACAAGGCCGGCGGTTCGGTGAGCTGGACGACCACGACCTGACCGACCTTGGCGGGGCCGGTCGCGCCCTTCGGGATCAGGACATCCTGGCCGTAGCGCTTGTCTTCCGGTGCAACGAGCCAGATCCCGCCTTCGTGCAACAGGCGGCCGATGATGGGCTGCTCGGGCCGCTCGACGATCTCGACCACGCGCCCCTCGGGGCGGCCGCGACGGTCCTGTCGCACGATGCGCGCCTTGACGCGATCCTTGTGCAGCACCGCGCGCATCTCGTTCGGTGGCAGGTAGATATCTGCCTCGCCGTCGTCGCGCTGCACGAAGCCGTGCCCGTCGCGATGTCCTTGAACAGTTCCTTCGATTTCATCCAACAAGCTGCTGGAAGTGACATTATTTTTGATATGATCTCCTTCTTTCCTGAAATTCAAAACGTGGCTGCTTCTGCAGTCATGTGGGCCCAGATGGCGGAATTGGTAGACGCACTAGTTTCAGGTACTAGCGAGTAACATCGTGGAGGTTCGAGTCCTCTTCTGGGCACCAAGTTTAAACAGACCTTTACCAGGTCATCCGATTGAAGCCACCGGTCTCCGGTGGCTTTTTTCATGGCCGCTCGAAACTGCATCAAACGGGCGACGCGATCGTCAGATCGCACCCCTCGACGCCGGCCATGCGCGCACGATCGCACCCACCCGCCTTCGGCAGGGCACCCGCCGCACGAGCGATGTCGCGCAGAAGCCGAAATTTCGACTCGCTCAAAAGAGCGCGCCAAATTTGTGTATATAATCGTAGTCTTTGCTGAGAAGCAAAATCAGCCCAGATGGCGGAATTGGTAGACGCACTAGTTTCAGGTACTAGCGAGTAACATCGTGGAGGTTCGAGTCCTCTTCTGGGCACCAAGATTGAACAGACCCTTACCAGGTCTTCTGACAAAAGCCACCGGCCTCCGGTGGCTTTTTTCTTGGCCGTTTGAATCAGGCGCATCAAACGGGCAACGCGATCAGGTCGTGGCCTTCGGCGCCCACGATGCGTGCACGCGTGAACTCGCCGACCTTCATCGTCTTGCTGATCTTCTCGGGTGGCAGGAGGCGAACAGTGCCGTCGATTTCCGGTGCATCGGCGTACGTACGCCCCACCCCACCCTTGCGGCCCAGCGCCGGCGCTGAATCGACCAGCACCTGCATCGTCGAGCCGACGCGCTTTTGCAGCTTGGCGATCGACACGGCCTCGGCCACTTCCATGAAGCGGGCGCGGCGCGCTTCGCGCTCGGCCTCGGGCAGCATGCCCGGAATGTCGTTGGCAGTGGCGCCTTCGACCGGGCTGTAGGCAAAGCAGCCCGCACGATCGATCTCGGCTTCGCGGATGAAGTCGAGCAGGTGCTCGAACTCCTGCTCCGTCTCGCCCGGGAAGCCGGCGATGAAGGTGCTGCGGATCACGAGTTCGGGGCAGGTCTCGCGCCAGCGCGCGATCCGCTCCAGGTTCTTCTCGCCGCTGGCCGGCCGCTTCATGCGCTTGAGCACGTCGGGGTGGCTGTGTTGCAGCGGCACGTCGAGGTACGGCAGCACCAAGCCGCTCGCCATCAATGGAATGATTTCGTCGACGCTCGGATAGGGGTACACGTAGTGCAGGCGCACCCAGGCGCCATACGGCTCGGCGATTTCGCCCAGCGTGCGCACGAGTTCGAGCATGCGGGTCTTGACCGGCTTGCCATCCCAGAAGCCGGTGCGGTACTTCACGTCGACGCCGTAGGCCGAGGTGTCCTGGCTGATCACCAGCAGCTCCTTCACGCCGCCCTCGAACAGGGCCTTGGCTTCGCTGAGCACATCGCCCACCGGACGCGAGACCAGGTCGCCGCGCATCGAGGGAATGATGCAGAAGGTGCAACGGTGGTTGCAGCCTTCGCTGATCTTCAGGTAGGCATAGTGCCGCGGCGTCAGCTTGAGGCCGGCCACGCCGAAGGTGTTGGGCACGAGGTCGATGAACGGATCGTGCGGCTTCGGCAGGTTGGCGTGCACGGCATCCATCACCTCCTGCGTGGCATGCGGACCGGTGACGGCCAGCACGCTGGGGTGCATCTGACGCACGAGGTTGCCGCCTTGGTCGCCGGTCTTGGCGCCCAGACAGCCGGTGACGATCACACGGCCGTTCTCGGCGAGGGCTTCACCGATGGTGTCCAGGCTTTCCTTCACGGCATCGTCGATGAAGCCGCAGGTGTTGACGATGACGAGGTCGGCGCCCTCGAAAGTCTTGGCGGTTTGATACCCCTCGGCACTCAGCTGGGTCAGGATCAATTCGGAATCGGTCAAGGCCTTGGGGCAACCAAGGCTGACGAAGCCGACCTTGGGGGCGGTCGGCGTGACGGTACGTTCAGGGGAGGCAACTTCGCTCATAGGCCTCTATTGTCCCAGCTATCGGTGACAGCGGGGCATTCATCGGGCAGTCACCCCATTCGGGCGGGCCGCCGCGCGGCGCTCAGGGGCGCTTGATGCCAAAGGCGCCCAGCACCTGCTCGGTGTTTTTCTGCATCTGCTCCTGCATCTGCAGGAAGACGTTCTTCGATTGCTCGACGTAGTTGCCCATCAGCCCCTGGATCATCGGCGACTGCATGGTCATGAAGCGCGACCACATTTCGGGCGTCAGGCCTTCGGCCTTTTCGGCGAGCTGGGCCTGCATCTCGGTCATGGCCTGGATGTTCTTCTCGAGGTACGGGCCCATGTAGCCCTGCATGGCCTGGCCGTAGAAACGGATGATGTTGGCCAGCACCTGCTCGGTGAACATCGGCGCGCCACCGGCTTCTTCTTCCAGGATGATCTGCAGCAGGATGCTGCGCGTGAGGTCGTCGCCGGTCTTGGCGTCGCGCACCACGAACTGCGCGTTCTTGATGACCAGCTGCTTGACCTCGGTCAGCGTGATGTACGTGGATGTCTCCGTGTCGTAGAGCCGTCGGTTGGGGTACTTCTTGATCACACGCTGGACCGGCTTCACCCCGGACTTCTTGCTCTGCACTACAGACTCCTTCACATGGACGCCCATGTCATCGGATGATTCTAGGGAGCGGTTTTGCTGCATCGCGACAAGGTTTACCCTGACCGTGATTCTTCTTCAGGCATCCGACGCTGTCGCGTACTCGGCACCGCACGCATGACACGCTGCAGTTTCGGGACGCTCGGGGGTCGACAACCTGAATCGCAGCGGGATCTTCTGCCCGTAGACAACCCAGCACCGGGGGCAATGCTCCTGTCCCGCCGTCGGAAGATAGGCGCGTGCGCGCTGCTCGGCGCGCTCCTCGGTCACCGGCATGCCCTGTCGTTGTGCACGCGCGACTTCGCGTGCGGCCATGGTGTCGGCGCGACCGGCGGCGAGGTCATTGATGCCGTAGACCGCGCGTGCGAATTCAAGAGGGGCCTGCTTGAGCAATGCGGCCACGCGGTGGTCGACGTGCGCCCGATCAACCGGCGTTGATCGCGTATTCATCAGATCGCTTATCAAGGAAATTCGAGAAGGTTGGCAGACCACTCAAGGTAGCACAACCACATGGCTCAGGCACCTTGCCTGCACCGCGCGAAGGGCCGCCCGTGAAAGGTTTTTTTGCTTGCGCCGATCGCTCAGGACGACCGGGCGAATCCAGAGACAAACACGTCGTCCAAACGACGAACGGGTTGCAGCGAAATCGCTGCAACCCGTGTTTGAATTTGGTAGGCGCGATTGGATTCGAACCAACGACCCCCACCATGTCAAGGTGGTGCTCTAACCAACTGAGCTACGCGCCTAAGAGAAGCATCGAGTATAGCAGGAGAAATGGCCCTTTTCAGCGCCGACGTGCAGATCGCACACCAGTCACTGCAGTCACCACACTCAATACCTGCGTCAAACGCGCGGCATCGGCGATTTCCACGGTGAACGTCATCCACGCCGTGCCCTTGATCGACTGCGTCTGCACGCCGATCACGTTCATCTTTTCGCGTGCAAACACGTCGGAGATATCGCGCAGCAACCCTTGGCGGTCGGCTGCTTCCACAGCCACATCCACTGCATAGACCGGCGCATCAGCGCCCTTCTTCGGCAGGCCCCATTCGACATCGATCACGCGTTCGCCGTCCTTCGCGGCCATCGTGCGGAAGTTGCTGCAATCCGCACGATGCACGCTGACGCCATGGCCGCGCGTGACGAAGCCGCGGATCGCATCCGGCGGCGCCGGCTTGCAGCACTTGGCGAGTTGCGTCATCAGCGACGACACGCCCACCACCAGCACGCCGCCCTTGCCCGACTTCTCGCTGCCGCGCGCCTTCTTGATCTGCACGCCGTCGTCAGGGTTCAGCGCCGGCTCGGGCGGACGCAGCAGCGTCTCGATGTTGCGCAGCGAAAACTCGTCCTTGCCGACCACCTCGAACAGATGGTCCGCCGACTTGAAGCCAAGCTGCGACGCCAGGTCTTCGAGCCGCATGGCCGTCTTGCCTTCGCGCTGCAGCAGCTTCTCGACGGCTTCGCGTCCGCGCGCCACGGTCTCGTGCGTGATCTGCGCGTTGAACCAGGCGCGCACCTTGGCGCGTGCGCGGTGGCTCGCCAGATAACCGAGCTCCGCATTCAGCCAGTCGCGCGACGGACCGCCTTCCTTGGCCGCCATGATCTCGACCGTCTGCCCGTTCGACAGTGGCGTGTTCAGCGGCACCATCGCGCCATCGACACGCGCACCGCGGCAGCGATGCCCCAGCGTCGTGTGCACCGTGTAGGCGAAATCGACCGGCGTGGCGCCCTGCGGCAACTCGACGATGGCGGCATCGGGCGTGAGCACATAGATGCGGTCGTCGAACAGCCCCTGCCCCTGCAACCCACCCGACAGGTCGCGTTCCCAGGCCAGCAGCTGGCGCAGCACGGCGATCTTGGCGTCGTACTCACCGCTCGCCCAGACGCCGGCGTAGCCCTTGTGGCCCGCTTCCTTGTAGGCCCAGTGCGCAGCCACGCCATGCTCGGCGTGGTCGTGCATCTCCTCGGTGCGGATCTGGATCTCGATCGGCTTGCCCACCTTGCCGTCGACGATCTCGCGCACCACCGTGTGCAGCGACTGGTAGCCGTTGGGCTTGGGCCGTGCGATGTAGTCGTCGAACTCCTCGTCGATGGGCTGGAAGTGCGAGTGCACCCAGGCCAGCGCGGCATAGCAGTCCTTCACGTCCGGCACCACCACGCGCAGCGCGAGGATGTCGAAGACCTGCTCGAAGTCGAGCGACTTGCCGCGCATCTTCTTGACGATGCTGTAGATGTTCTTCGGGCGTCCCTGCACCGTGGCCTTGACGCCTTCGGCCTGCAGTTCGTGCTCCAGCTGCGAACGCAACTGCTCGACGTGGCCTTCGCGCTCGATGCGCTTCTCGTCGAGCAGGCGCGCGATCAGCTTGTAGGTCTCGGGCTCGAGAAAGCGGAACGAGAGATCTTCGATCTCCCACTTCACCTGCCAGATGCCCAGCCGGTTCGCAAGCGGCGCAAACACCTGCAGCGACTCGCGCGCCACGCTCTCGGGCGCGGGCTGCTTGCTGGCCGCCGCGTGCCGCAGCGTCTGCAGGCGCGAGGCCAACCGCAGCATGACCACGCGCAGGTCGCGCGAAAACGCGAGCAGCATCTTGCGCACGTTCTCGGTCTGCGCGCCGGCACCTTCGGCGTGGTGCCCTTGCGAGGCGGTGCGCGCCTGCTCCTGCACGCGCACGAGCTTGGTGGTCTCGACCGCGAGCGCCGCGAAGTTATCTCCGAAAACCTTGGCGATCACTTCCTGCGGGCGGTTCAGGTGCTGACACGAATACACGAGGTAGCTCGCGGCCTGCATCGCCTCGGAGCCGCCCATCTTCGCGACGATGGCGGCCACGGCATCGGCGTGCGCCAACGTGTTCTCGCCGGTGTCGAGCTTTTCGTCGGCGATCAGCGGCTCGGCGAACGCGCGGGCGCGCGCCAGCATGTTCTCCATGACCGGCGAGCGGTCGGCCGTGGCGGCCGACAGCGGGTAATCGACCATGACGCCGTCGGACAGGGGTGCCGTCTGAAGGTTCGCAGACTCTCGCTTCACGATGCCCTCAATCGAACAGGAAATTCGTGACGACGGCGACCTGTGCGGGATCGACGAAAGTCGGCGCGTGCCCCACGCCCTCGAACTCGACGAGCGTGGCGCGCGGCCCACGCTGCGTCATCGCGGCCGCCGTCTCGGGCGACAGCAGGTCGGACGCCGCGCCGCGCGTGAGCAGCGCGCGCGCGTCGATGGCGTCGTACAGGCTCCACATCACCGCCCCGCCCTGCGCCGCGATCTCGGGCGTGATGGCCCGCAACGGCACGCCGATGGCCGGGTCGTAGTGCAGCACCCAGGCGCCCTCGCCCACCGGGCCGGCACTGGCGGTCTTGGCGGCACCGTCGGCGCTGCGCTCAGAAGCCGGCACCACCATGTGCTGCGACAGCGCGCGCCACTGCTCGGGCGTGTGCGGCCCGAACGTGGTCGACAGGGCCCACATCGCATCGGCCGCGGCCTGCACGCTCGGAAACTGGCCGCTCTTGCCCACATAAGCGCCGATGCGCTGGATGGCAGCGGGCTCGACCGTGGGGCCGACATCGTTCGCGACGAAACGGCGAATGGGCCGTGGCAGCGGCAGCTCTTTATGGCCGGCCAGCACGAAGCCGATCAGCCCGCCCATGCTGGTGCCGACGTAGTCGAGCGTGTCGATGGGATGCTCGCCGTGCAACTGCGCGATCAGCGCCACCATGTCTGCGGCATACACGGGCACTTGATAGAAAGCAGGGTCGCGCAGCCAGTCGCTGCGGCCGCGCCCGACCACGTCGGGACAGACCACGCGCACATCGCCGCCCGCGCGCGCCACGATGGCCTGCGCGAGCACGTCGAAATCGCGCCCCTGCCGGGTCAGCCCGTGCACGCAGATCACGACATGTGCGCTGTGCGCGCTGCCCCATTGCCAATAGGCCATGCGATGACCGCCCTGGGCGTCGTTGCAGGCCACGTCGTGAAGGGTCGGTTCTGTCATGGAAACGGAGGGGTTCGGGTGCGGATAATGGTCTCGTTGCATCCTAATTCATCCGGAGATTGATCTTCATGCTCAAAGGCAAAACCGCGCTTGTCACGGGGTCCACCAGTGGCATTGGCTTCGCCATCGCCAAGGCGTTGGCCCAACAGGGCGCACACATCGTGCTCAACGGCTTCGGCGACGCCGACACTCCCAAGGCCCAGATCGAGGCGCTCGACGTGCGCGCCGAGTACCACGGGGCCGACATGAGCAAGCCCGACCAGATCGAGGACATGATGAAGTTCGCGGCGTCGAAGTTCGGCCGTGTCGACATCCTCGTCAACAACGCCGGCATCCAGCACGTCGCCAAGGTCGAGGACTTCCCGACCGAACGTTGGGACGCGATCCTCGCCATCAACCTCACGAGCGCCTTCCACACGACGCGCCTGGCGATCCCCGCGATGCGCGAGGCCAACTGGGGCCGCATCATCAACGTGGCGTCGGCGCACGGGCTCGTGGCCTCGGCGCAGAAGTCGGCCTATGTCGCAGCCAAGCACGGCATCGTCGGCCTGACCAAGTCGGTGGCGCTCGAAACCGCCACCACCGGCGTCACCTGCAACGCGATCAGCCCGGGCTGGGTGCTCACGGCGCTGGTGCAAAAGCAGATCGACGACCGCGCGGCCCGTGAAGGCATTTCGGCCCTCCAGGCGCAGAACGAATTGCTGGGAGAAAAGCAGCCCTCGCTGCAGTTCACGACGGTCGAGCAACTGGGCGGGCTGGCCGTCTTCCTGAGCTCTCCCGCCGCCGATCAGGTGCGGGGCGTCGCCTGGGCCATGGATGGCGGCTGGACGGCTCAGTAAATAAACAGAGACAACAACGAAAAAACGCCGGCGGCACTCGCCCGCCGGCGCTGCGCTACTTGTCTTCTTACTTGAGCTGCACCGAGCCCGAGACGTTCACGACCACGCTGGTCTTGCCCGCTTCCACCGGCACGGCCGAATCGGCGGCCGAGAACGACTTGGCCTGCATGGCCATCACGCGCGGGCGGATCGGACCGCTGTCGTTCGCGTTCACCGACACCTCGCGCAGCGTGTAGCCGACGAAGCCGAAGCCCTTGGCCAGCTCGCCGGCCTTCTGCTTGAAGTTGTCGATGGCGATGTTCTGCGCCTCGGTCTCGGTCTTGGCGCGCTGCTCGCGGCTCAGGCCGAAACCGACGTTGCCCACGCTGAGCGTGCTGATGCGCCCGGCCGTCTGGGTGATGCGCGCGAAGTCGCGGCCTTCGAGCACGAGCTCGGTCGACCCCTGCCAGCCGTTGATCTTGCCGTCCTTGGTGTAGCGCGGCGAAAGGCTGAAGTTGCCGGTGCGCACGTCGAGCTGGCCCGGCTGCGCATTCTTCTTGGCCTCGGCCAGCGCGGCATCGAGCGCCGTCTTGAGCTGGGTCTGCACAGTGCCCGCCTCGGCGGCGTCGCGCGTGGTGACGAGGGTCATGCTCAGCAGGTCTTGCTGAACTTCGACGGTGCCGGAGGCCGACAGCTGGAGCACGTTTTGTGGAGCAGGCATGACGGCATTCTGGGCCAAGGCGGCGCCGGCAAAGGTCAGCACGGCGCAGGCCGCGATCAATTGAACAGTCTTCAAGACAGATTTCTCCCTGGTGGATGCGAGGAAAAGCCCTCGCCCGCGCCTTCTTCTTCAGTGGCGCAGGCTGCGCGGCGCGGTTTGCGGACTGGCGACGGGCTGCGGTACCGGCACGATGCGCTCGGCAGGCTGTGATTCTGCCGAATTCAGAAGAACACCCGTTCCCGCAGGCACCCACTGCCCCCGGACCTGCTGCCTCAACTCGAAGAGTTCGCCCGCCGTGAGACGGCGCCCCGCCAGCGCTTCGCCTCGGCGCTGCTCTTCCCGCTGGGCCGCCCGGTGCGCGGCCACGGCATCGCGCACTTCGCTGCGGCGCCCTTCACTGACCCGCAAAAACCCTTCGGAAGCGACGGACGTCGCACCACAGGCGCATGCGAAAAAAAGCAGAGGCAAGGCAGAAAAAGAAGGTCTCATCGCGCAATCGTCATAAGGCAGCACGGACTGTGCCACCGCCGGGCAAAGCCCGGATGACCAGACGGCGAGCGGCCGCAAGTTATGTAACTTAGTGTCAACCACTACGGAATTCGGCAGCAATGGGGTCCTAACGCCTTCAGAATCGGCGCTGTTACAAATTCAACGTTGTAGAAATGACTCAAGTTCCCGCTCGCACCGACAAGATCGTGATCGTCGACGACGACGCCCGCATCCGCGACCTGCTGCGCCGCTACCTGACGCAGGAAGGATTCGAAGTGATCGTGGCCGAGGACGGCAAGGCGCTCAACCGCATCCTGTTGCGCGACACGGTCGACCTGATCGTGCTCGACCTGATGATGCCCGGCGAAGACGGCCTCTCCGTGTGCCGCCGTCTGCGTGCCGCCAACGACCGCACGCCGATCATCATGCTCACCGCCAAGGGTGAGGACGTGGACCGCATCGTCGGTCTCGAAGTCGGCGCCGACGACTACCTCGGCAAGCCCTTCAACCCGCGCGAACTGCTGGCCCGCGTGCACGCCGTGCTGCGCCGCCGTCCGCCGCTCGAGGCGCCGGGCGCCCCCTCCACCGAGAACGAGACCGTCACCTTCGGCCCGTTCGCCTTCGACCTCGGCTCGCGCACCCTGAAGAAGGACGGCGAAGAACTCTCGCTGACCACCGGCGAGTTCGCGATGCTGAAGGCGCTGGTGCGCCACCCGCGCCAGCCGCTGTCGCGCGAAAAGCTGGCCCAGCTGGCACGCGGCCGCGAATTCGAGCCCTTCGACCGCAGCCTGGACGTGCAGATCTCGCGCCTGCGCAAGCTGGTCGAGTCCGACGCCGCGGCGCCGCGCTACATCCAGACCGTCTGGGGCGTGGGCTACGTGTTCGTGCCGGACGGCACGGCCTGACGATCCGCTGAGAGGTGGCCATCGGCCTCCATTCCGCCCGACCTGACCCGGCCCAGGAGGACGGTGCGCAGGTCACGATGCCGAGCCCGCTCGAAGCGAGCGCGCAGCGTGACCGTCGCCCCGGCCTCAAGCTGGGCTTCAGCCTTTTCTGGCGCACCTTCTTTCTGCTCGCACTGCTGCTGATCGGCTGCACGGTCGCCTGGCTGCAGACCTTCCGCTCGCTCGAATACGAGCCGCGTGCCATCCAGACCGGACACCAGATCGCCTCGCTCGTGAACCTCACGCGCGCGGCGCTGGTGTACTCGGATGCGATCACGCGGGTCTCGCTGATCAAGACGCTGGCCGACCAGGAAGGCGTGCGCATCCTGCCGCGCGAGCCCAACGACCGCTTCCAGCCCTACACCAGCGGCGCGCTCGACGAGCGCGTCACCGAAGAGCTGATCGCCCAACTCGGCGAAGGCACCACGGTGGCCAGCCGCGTGAACGACGAGCCGGGCCTGTGGATCGGCTTCACCATCGAGAGCGACACCTACTGGCTTTTGCTCGACCCCACGCGCTTCAGCCGCGTGGGCGGACGCACCTGGCTGGTCTGGCTCAGCACGGCGATGGCGCTGTCGCTCGCGGGCGCGGCGCTGATCACGCGGCTCATCAACCTGCCGCTCAAGCAGCTGTCGCGCGCCACCTTGCAGGTGCGCGAGGGCGAGTACGAGGCGCACCGGCTCGACGAGCGCGCCCGCACCAACGAGATCCGCGCGGTCAACATCGGCTTCAACCGCATGGCCGACCAGCTCGCCAAGATCGAGCAGGACCGCGCCATCATGCTGGCCGGTATCTCGCACGACCTGCGCACGCCGCTGGCGCGGCTGCGGCTCGAAACCGAGATGAGCGTGGCCGACGAAGACGCGCGCGACCACATGGCCGCCGACATCGCGCAGCTCGACGCGATCATCGACAAGTTCCTCGACTACGCCCGCCCCGACCACGTCGACCAGCGCCCCGTGCTGCTGCGCGACGTGATCGACGCCTGCACCTACGCCGTGCAGGATTACGAAGAGATGAACATCCACGTCGACGTGCCCGCCGACCTGAAGGTGATGGGCGACGAGGTCGAGCTCACGCGTGTGATCTCCAACCTGGTCGAGAACGCCCGGCGCTACGGCAAGACACCGTCGACCGGCGTGGCCGACGTCACGATCCAGGCGCAGGCCAACAACGACGCGGTGCTGATCAAGGTGCGCGACCACGGCGCGGGCGTCGAGCCCGCCCTGCTCGTGCAGCTGACCAAACCCTTCTTTCGCGGCGACGCGGCGCGCACCTCGGCGGCCGGTGCCGGCCTGGGGCTGTCGATCGTGGCGAAGAACATCGAGCGCATGGGCGGCACCTTCGCACTCACCAGCACGCCGGGCCGGGGCCTCGCAGCCCACATCCGGATGCCGCGCGCGATGCCGGCAGGCAGCAGCAAGCCCGGCGAGGTGCCGGGCAAAAAGCAGGTCGCCTGACAGGTCGCCTAAGGACGCGCGTCAGCGGTGCAGCAGCACCGCGGCGCGGGCTTCCATCGCCCGCCCCTCGCCCACCGGGCCGAGCTTCTCGGCCGTCTTGGCTTTCACATTGACCTGATCGAGCGCAATACCCAACGTGTCGGCGATGCGCTGGCACATGGCCGGGATGTGCGGTGCCAGCTTGGGCGCCTGCGCGATCACGGTGCTGTCGACGTTGCCGATCTCCCAGCCGGCGGCCCGCACGCGGCGCGCCGCCTCGGCCAGCAGCACGGCCGAATCGGCGCCGCGGAACTGGGCGTCGGTGTCGGGAAAATGCCGGCCGATGTCGCCCAGCCCGGCACCGCCGAGCAGCGCGTCGGTGATGGCGTGCAGCAGCACGTCGGCGTCCGAATGCCCGAGCAGGCCGGTGGTGTGCGGCACCTCGATGCCACCCAGGATGAGCTTGCGCCCCGCCACCAGCTGGTGAACGTCCCAGCCTTCGCCGATGCGGATGTTGAACGGTGTCGTCGTCATGCCATGGCCTTCTTGCGGCCGAGCAGCACCGCCTCGGCCAGTGCGAAATCTTCGGGGAACGTGACCTTGAAGTTCTGCGCGCTGCCGGGCACCAGCAGCGGCGCCAGGCCGAGGGTCTCGATGGCGCTGGCCTCGTCGGTCACCACGTCGCCCACGCGCTCCAGCGCGTCGAGCAGCATGCCGATGCGGAACATCTGCGGCGTCTGGGCCAGCCACTTGTCGGCGCGCGGCAGGGTCTGGGTTGAGCGGCTGTCGGTCGACGAGACCTTCAGCGTGTCGGCCAACCGCTGCGCCAGCAGGCCGCCGACGGCGTCGTGCTCGCAGGCAGCGATGAGCGCCTCGATCTGGCTGGACGTGACCAGGCAGCGCGCCGCGTCGTGCACCAGCACCCAGTCGTGCGGCCCGGCGCCCTTCTGGCGCAGCGCCGCCAGGCCGTTGCGCACCGAGGCGGCGCGCGTCAGGCCGCCCACGCGCAGCAGGTATTCGCCCGTCGTCGGGAAGCGCGGCAGCGCCGTCTGCACCTCGCGGTCGTCGGGCGACACCACCACCGCCACGCCCGCGAAACGCCCGGCCAGCGCGCGAAACGCGTCCACTGTGTGGGCCACCATCGACTGGCCCGCCAGGCGCCGGTACTGCTTGGGCTGCGCGCCGCCGGCGCGGTGGCCGGAACCGGCACAGGGGATCAGCACGTAGAAACGGGAAGAAGACATGGAGGGTGCGGCACGGGCCGATGGCCGACAAGCGGATAAGGGGCCGCCATTCTAGAATTGACATTCGCACACCCCTCGCCGTCCGGCGCGGGGTGTCGTGCATTTTTCGAACCGCTCCATGGACCTCCCCCTTCTCCCGGCGGGCAAGCGTTTCACGCTGCCGCGTCCCCCGTTGTCGGCCGATGCGCTGATGCTGGCCCAGCTCGGCATGCGCGAGAAGGCCGCGGGGCGCGCCACCGCGATGTTCACCGCCGACGCGAACGACGCCCAGCGGCTCATCGACGAAATCGCCTTCTTCGCGCCCGAGCTGCGCTGCGCCCTGTTCCCCGACTGGGAAACGCTGCCCTACGACAGCTTCTCGCCGCACCAGGACCTGATCAGCGAGCGCCTGGCCACGCTATGGCGCATCAGCCAGAAAGAGGCCGACGTGGTGCTGGTGCCTGCCACCACCGCGCTGTACCGGCTGGCGCCGCCGGCCTTCCTGGCGGGCTACACCTTCCAGTTCAAGGCCAAGCAGAAGCTGCAGGAGTCCAAGCTCAAGGCGCAGCTCACGCTGGCCGGCTACAGCCACGTGACGCAGGTGGTGAGCCCGGGCGAGTACGCGGTGCGCGGCGGCCTGATCGACCTGTTCCCCATGGGCTCGCCGGTGCCTTTTCGCGTCGACCTGTTCGACGACGAGATCGACTCCATCCGCACCTTCGACCCCGACACCCAGCGCAGCCTGTACCCCGTGCCCGAGGTGCGCCTGCTGCCGGGCCGCGAGTTCCCGATGGACGACGACGCCCGCGCGCGCTTTCGCAGCCGCTGGCGCGAACTGCTCGAGGGCGACCCGACCAAGAGCCGCATCTACAAGGACATGGGCAACGGCGTGGCCACCGCCGGCATCGAGTACTACCTGCCGCTGTTCTTCGACGAGACGGCCACGGTGTTCGACTACCTCGGCCCCGACGCCACCGTCGTGCTGCACGGCGACCTCGAACCCGCGTTCCAGCACTTCTGGCAGGACACGAACGAGCGCTACCGCCTGGTGCAGGGTGACCCCGAGCGCCCCGCGCTGCCGCCCGACGCGCTGTTCCTCAACGCCGAGCAGTTCTACCAGCGCGCCAAGCCGCATGCGCAGCTCGCCATCCGCGGCGACATCGCCACCGACGCGCCCTACGCCGAGTTCGACAAGCTGCCGCCCTTTGCCGTGGTGCGCGGCGCCGAAGACCCGCTGGTCGGCCTGAAGGCCCACATTGCCGCCACGCCGCACCGCGTGCTGCTGATCGCCGAGAGCGACGGCCGCCGCGAAAGCCTGCTCGATTTCCTGCGTGCCAGCGGCGTGAACCCGCCGGCCTTCGATTCGCTGGCCGAGTTCGAGGCCTCGGGCGACGAGAAGATCGGCATCGCCACCGCGGCGCTGGCCTCCGGCTTCGCGTGGCGCGAACAGGCGATCGACTTCGTCACCGAGACCGAGCTGTTCGCCACCGCGCCCACCACGCGCCGGCGCAACAAGAAGCAGGAACAGGTCAGCGACGTCGAGGCGCTGATCAAGGACCTGTCCGAACTCAACGTGGGCGACCCGGTGGTCCACAGCGCGCACGGCATCGGCCGCTACCGCGGCCTGATCCACATGGACCTGGGCCAGGGCACGGGCGCCGACGGCAAGCCGCTGCTGCAGGAAATGCTGCACCTGGAGTACGCCGACAAGGCCACGCTCTACGTGCCCGTGAGCCAGTTGCACCAGATCAGCCGCTACACCGGCGTGAGCGCCGACGAGGCGCCGCTGCACAAGCTGGGCTCCGGACAATGGGAAAAGGCCAAGCGCAAGGCCGCCGAACAGGTGCGCGACTCGGCCGCCGAGCTGCTCAACATCTACGCCCGCCGCGCCGCGCGCGAAGGCCATGCCTTCCGCTATTCGCCGGCCGACTACGAGGTGTTCGCCAACGACTTCGGCTTCCAGGAAACCGCCGACCAGAAGGCCGCCATCCACGCCGTGGTGCAGGACATGATCTCGCCCCAGCCGATGGACCGCCTCGTGTGCGGCGACGTGGGCTTCGGCAAGACCGAGGTCGCGCTGCGCGCCGCCTTCATCGCCGTCACCGGCGGCAAGCAGGTGGCGTTTCTCGCGCCGACCACGCTGCTGGCCGAGCAGCATTACCAGACGCTGGTCGACCGTTTCGCCAAGTGGCCGGTGAAGGTGGCCGAGATGAGCCGCTTCCGCTCGGCCAAGGAAATCACGGCCGCCGCCAAGGGCCTGGCCGAAGGCCAGGTCGACATCGTGGTGGGCACGCACAAGCTGCTCTCGCAGTCGGTCAAGTTCAAGAACCTGGGCCTGCTCATCATCGACGAGGAGCACCGTTTCGGCGTGCGCCACAAGGAGGCGATGAAGGCCATGCGCGCCGAGGTCGACGTGCTCACGCTCACAGCCACGCCGATTCCGCGCACGCTGGGCATGGCGCTCGAAGGCCTGCGCGACCTGAGCGTGATCGCCACCGCGCCGCAACGCCGGCTGGCCATCAAGACCTTCGTGCGCAACGAGGGCACGGGCGTGATCCGCGAAGCCGTGCTGCGCGAGCTCAAGCGCGGCGGGCAGGTGTACTTCCTGCACAACGAGGTCGAGACCATCGAGAACCGGCGCCAGAAGCTCGAAGAAATCCTGCCCGAGGCCCGCATCGCCGTGGCCCACGGCCAGATGCCCGAACGCGAGCTGGAGCGCGTGATGCGCGACTTCGTGGCCCAGCGCTACAACATGCTGCTGTGCTCGACCATCATCGAGACCGGCATCGACGTACCCACCGCCAACACCATCGTGATGAGCCGCGCCGACAAGTTCGGCCTGGCGCAGTTGCACCAGCTGCGTGGCCGCGTCGGCCGCTCGCACCACCAAGCCTATGCGTACCTGATGGTGCCGGACACCGAAGGCCTGACCAAGCAGGCCTCGCAACGGCTCGAAGCCATCCAGCAGATGGAAGAACTGGGCTCGGGCTTCTACCTCGCGATGCACGACCTGGAGATTCGCGGCACCGGCGAGGTGCTCGGCGAGAACCAGAGCGGCAACATGATGGAGATCGGCTTCCAGCTCTACAACGAGATGCTCAGCGAAGCCGTGCGCTCGCTGAAGGCCGGGCAGGAGCCCGACCTGCTCTCGCCGCTGTCGGTCACCACCGAAATCAATCTGCACGCCCCGGCCCTGCTGCCCGACGACTACTGCGGCGACGTGCACCTGCGGCTGTCGTTCTACAAGAAGCTCGCCACCGCGAAGAACCCTGACCAGATCGACACGCTGCTGGAAGAAATCGTCGACCGCTTCGGCAAGCTGCCGCCGCAGGCCCAGACGCTGATCGACACGCACCGCCTGCGCGTGCTCGCGCGGCCCTACGGCGTGGTCAAGGTCGATGCGGCGCCGGGCATCATCAACATCACCTTCCGCAAGGACGCGCCGGTGGACGGCATGGCCATCATCCAGCTGATCCAGAAGAACAAGCACATCAAGCTCGCCGGCAACGAGAAGCTGCGCATCGAGCGCGAACTCAAGGAGCCGAAGGACCGCGCCCAGATGGTGCGCGACGTGCTGCGCAGCCTCGGACAACCCCTCGTCAAGGAAACCGCCCCCGCATGAGCGCTACGACAGAAATCTCTCCCGGCCTCGTCCTCCAGCGCGTGACGCCGCCGCTGAAGCTCGCCGACTTCAAGCTGATCGCGTTCGACATGGACTCGACGCTCATCAACATCGAGTGCATCGACGAGATCGCCGATGCCGTCGGCAAGAAGGCCGAGGTGGCCGCGATCACCGAGGCCACGATGCGCGGCGAGATCAAGGACTTCAAGGAAAGCCTGCGCCGCCGCGTGGCGCTGCTGCAGGGCGTGCCCGTGGCCGCGTTGCAGCAGGTGTACGACGAGCGCCTGAAGCTCAACCCCGGCGCCACCGAGCTGGTCGCCGCGTGCAAGAAGGCGGGCCTCAAGGTGCTGCTGGTGTCGGGCGGCTTCACCTTCTTCGCCAACCGCGTGAAGGACCGCCTGGGCATCGATTTCGCGCGCTCCAACCTGCTCGACGAAGCCGACGGCCAGCTCACCGGCCAGGTCGTGACGCAAAGCTGGGGCGACATCTGCGACGGCGCCGAAAAGCGCCGCACGCTGCTCGAAGTGGCCTCGCTCATGGGCATTTCGCCGCAGGAAACCATCGCCGTGGGCGACGGCGCGAACGACCTGCCGATGATGGGCGAGGCCGGGCTGTCGGTGGCCTACCACGCCAAGCCGAAGGTGCGCGAGCAGGCCATGGTGGCGATCAACGAAGGCGGGCTCGACCGCGTGCTGGAAATCCTGAAATGACCGACGCCGCCCCGCTGTACCGCGCCGACGCGCTGCGCGACTACGCCAGCGCCCTGCTGCAGAAAGCGGGGCTCGCGGCCTCGATGGCCGACAGCGTGGCACGCACGCTGGTCGAAGGCGACCTGCTGGGCCACGACACGCACGGCCTCGCGCTGCTGGCCGGCTATGTGAAAGAAATCGAATCAGGTGGCATGACGCGCGACGGCGCGCCCGAGGTGCTGTCCGACCGCCCCGCCGCCGTGCTGTGGGACGGCAAGCGCCTGCCCGGCCCGTGGCTCATGGACCAGGGCATGGACCTGCTGGTGCCGCGTGCGCGCGAACTGGGCACGGCCTCGCTCGTGATTCGCCGCAGCCACCACATCGCCTGCCTCGCGGTCTACATGCTGCGCGCGCTGCAGGAAGACATGCTGATGCTGCTGGCCTGCTCCGACCCCAACACGGCCAGCGTCGCGCCCTTCGGCGGCACGCAGGCGGTGTTCACGCCGAATCCGCTGGCGATGGGCTTTCCGCTGTCGCAGGGCGGCGTGATGGTCGACATCTCGGCCTCGATCACCACCAACGGGATGAGCAACCGCAAGCGCGCGGCCGGTGAGACTTTCGCCGAGGAATGGCTCATCGACGCGTCCGGCAAGCCATCGAACAACCCGCAGGTGCTGTTCGACCAGCCGCCCGGCACGCTGCTGCCCGTGGGCGGCCTGAGCCACGGCCACAAGGGCTACGGCATGGCGCTCTTGGTCGAGACGCTCACGGCCGGCCTCGCGGGCCACGGCCGCGCCGATCCGCCCGAAGGCTGGGGCGCGACCGTGCACCTCACGCTGCACGACCTGCACGCCTTCGGCGGCAAGGACGCTTTCCTGCGCCAGATGGACCACGTGGCCAAAAAATGTCGCGACAACGCGCCCATCGACCCGGCCAGGCCTGTGCGGCTGCCGGGTGAAGGCGGGTTGAAGCGTCGGGAAGCGCAATCGGCGAACGGGGTGCGGCTGCACCCTTCGATTGCGCGCTCGCTGCAGGAAGCGGAGCAGCGGCATGGCCTGCGGCTGGCGCAGGCGCTGATCTGACGGGGTTTATTCCTCGCCGTCGTTCTCGGCGTGGTCGGGCGCACCCGCAGGCCGCGGCTGGCGCTTGCCGGGCTTGGCCAGGATCTCGATGTAGAACTGCTTGCCGCCCTCTTTCACCACACCGTCGATGAGGCCGGTGATGGCCGTGAGGTGAATGGTTTCGGCGGATTCCTGGGCGGTGCCGAACCGGCAGTCGAAGTCCCAGAAGTCGGCGCCTTCGGGCAGGTCGCGGCGGCGCTCGCGCTTGATGTACTTGCGGATCTCGTGCTTGACGGCTTCGAGGAGACGGTCGGGGTGCTTGCCCTCGACCTGAAGCTGGAAGGTTTTTCTCATGGGTGATGGTAACCCGCTGTGTAAAGTCGGCGGTTCAAATGGAAAGCAGGTGAAGACATGGCACGCGCAAACGACTGGGCAAGCAAGGTGATGGCATTGGTGAACGGCGGCAACGCCCCGGCGGCCATTGCGCAGATCAAGGTCGCGCCCTCGGTCAAGGACCTGAAGGCACTGCAGACCATCATGACGCTCTCCAAAATGAAAGGCCGCTATCCGAACGTGGATGCGGCCATTTCAGACAACCTGGACCTGCTGGCGGCGCCCCGCCTGCACCGGTCCCCCTGAACGTCGGCGTTACAGGGCCTGGCCGAGGCGCTTCACGCCTTCTTCGATCTTCTCGATGTCGGCCGTCGCAAAGCTCAGGCGCAGCGTCGCCACATCGGGCTTCTCGGCGAAGAACGGCGCGCCGGGCACGAAGGCCACCAGCTTCTCGATCGCACGCTTGGCCAGTTCGTTGGCATCGGCCAGCTTGCCGTTGGCGCCCGTCAGGCGTGCCCAGAAGAACAAGCCGCCGTTGGGCTGCGTGAAGCTCACCGCATCGCTCAGCTCGCGCGTCAGCGCAGCGCCCATGGCCTGCGCGCGCTGGCCGTAGACCTCGCGCACATGCGCCAGCGTGCCGGGCATGCGGCCGCTCTTGAGGTACTGCGCGGCCGTCGCCTGCGCGAAGGTGCTGGTGTGGGCATCGCTGAACTGCTTGCACATCGTGGCCTTGGCCAGCAGCTCGGGCGGCGCGATCATCCAGCCGATGCGCAGGCCGGGGCTGAGCACCTTGCTCAGGCTGCCGCAATGCGCCAGCAGCTCACGGCTGCCGGGTACGTCCTTGCTCAGCGACATGATCGACGGCGGCGGCGCTTCGCCGAAGTACAGGTCGCCGTAGGGATCGTCCTCGACGATCAGCGTCTGGTACTTCACGGCCAGCTCGAGCACCTTCTTGCGGCGCTCCAGGCTCAGCATGGCGCCGCTGGGGTTGCCGAAGGTGGGGATCAGGTAGACGAACTTCGGCTTGTGCTCGGCAATGAGCTTTTCGAGCTCGTCGGTCTTCACGCCGTTGGCGTCGATGGGTGCGCTGATGAGCTGCGCGCCGTACAGGCGGAAGCACTGAATCGTGGCCAGGAAGGTCGGGCCTTCGACGATCACCTTGTCGCCGGGCGAGATCATGGTCTTGCCCAGCAGGTCGAGCGCCTGCTGGCTGCCGGTGGTGACGATCAGGCCGCTCGGGTCCACGTCGACGCCCTTGGTCTTCATGAAGGAACTGAGCTGGTTGCGCAGCGGCTCGTAGCCTTCGGTGGCGCCATATTGCAAGGCCGCGCCGGGCTCTTCGGCCAGCGCCTTCTGGCTCGCCTCCTTCAGGCCCTCGACGTCGAACATGGCGCTGTCGGGAAAGCCGCCCGCAAAACTGATGATGCCGGGCTTGCCCAGCAGCTTGAAGAGTTCGCGGATGGCGGAGGTTTCGACGTTGTCGAGGCGGGAGGCGAATTGCATGGTCAGTCTCACTTTCTGGGCGTCATTGTCGCGAAAGCCCGGGCAGGAAAGCTGCGTAGGGCCATGGCTTTTCGACGATATATTGCATCCATCGCCGCAAACGCCGGTGCTCGCCCTGCCTTCCGCGGCATGCGCCCCGCGAGCCCCACGCCGTGAACGGCGGCCCCCACGACCCATGAAAAAATCCGACATCCCCCTCTTCTTCGCCACCCTGCAGGCCGCCAACCCCGAGCCGCGCACGGAGCTCGAATACACCACGCCCTTCGAGCTGCTGGCCGCGGTGCTGCTGTCGGCGCAGGCCACCGACGTGGGCGTGAACAAGGCGACGCGGCGGCTGTATCCGATGGCGAACACGCCGCAGGCGATCCTCGACC
Organism: Variovorax sp. FW305-3-2-15-B-LB1; assembly: GCF_058787635.1. Lineage (NCBI taxonomy): Bacteria > Pseudomonadati > Pseudomonadota > Betaproteobacteria > Burkholderiales > Comamonadaceae > Variovorax > Variovorax sp. FW305-3-2-15-B-LB1. The sequence continues at coordinate 196,063 of NZ_JBYSZY010000003.1, forward strand.
TCGGAGTGGAAGGGCTGGAGTCGTACATCAAGACGATCGGGCTGTACCGCAGCAAGGCCAAGCACCTGATCGAAGCCTGCCGGATGCTGGTCGAGCTCCATGGCGGCGAGGTGCCGCGCACGCGCGCCGAGCTCGAGGCGCTGCCGGGCGTGGGACGCAAGACGGCCAACGTGGTGCTCAACGTGGCCTTCGGCGAGGAGACCATCGCGGTCGACACGCACATCTTCCGCATCGGCAACCGCACCGGGCTTGCGCCCGGCAAGACGCCGCTGGACGTGGAACTCAAGCTCGAAAAGCGCATCCCACCCGAATTCCGCCTGCACGCGCACCACTGGCTGATCCTGCATGGGCGCTATGTCTGCGTGGCGCGCAAGCCGCGCTGCTGGGAATGCGCGGTCTCCACCTTCTGCTCGTTCAAGCCCAAGACGCCGGCCCCCAAGACCGCCTGAGCGGCATCACACACATCGCACATGACAACAACGACGACTTTCAAGAACTCACCGACCGCCGCGCTCCTCCTGCTCGCAGCGCTGTGCAGTGCCGGCTCTGCCTGGTCGCGCGACGGCGTGCTGCCGCCCGAGACGATGGCGCTCTACGGCGGACGCTGGTCCACCAACTGCGCCGACGCAGCGGCGCCGACGCTGCAGGTGCGCGAAGACATGCTGATCGCCGAGCGCGGCAAGCGCCGCGTGGTCGGCCGCCAGCCAGACACGGCGCACAGCTTCTTCGGCAACCAGCCGCCGCCGCCGAACTTCGACGTGGCGCTGATGAGCCGCGTGGACAAGGGCGACAACGCGATGATGAATTTCCTGGTCTTTCGCGATGCGCGCGGCCAGTCGATCACGCTGAAGGCCGACAAGCCGGTCGTGGGCCAGCTGGGCCCGGAACTGATGAAGCCACGCTATTGGCGCTGCGACGGTCCGGCACGCGCCGCGGCGCCGCCCGCCGAACCCGCGACCGCCGCCCCCAAGCCGCCGGCACCGGCCACGGGCAGCCCGGCCGCCCTCGCCCGGGGCCCCGCGATGGACAAGGCCTGGCGCGCCGCGCTGGGCGCGCGCGAAACCGAGCGCTGGCTGGTGCGCCGCGAAGGCCCGTCGCCCGAGCCGCAATGGGTGACGGTGGACGGCACGCGCTACCTGCTGCACGCCTTCTGCAAGCCGCACGACTGCTACGACCACAACGCGATCGCGCTGTACGACCAGGGCTCGGGCCGGCTCTACGGCCTGGTGCAGCGCAACGGGCAGAACCAGCTCCTGGGTGGCCCGTCGCCGCAGTTCGCAGGGCAGCTCGACCGGCTCTGGCGCGAGCAGTGGCGCGCCAAGAACTGACGAGTTCCCCTCAGGTCGGCGCGGCGACCACGCGCCAGTCGCCGAAAGCCGCCGCGTCGTTGGGCCATTGATCGGCCCGCTCGGGGCACGACACGCCTTGCGACAGCAACTGCACCGCGCGCAGCACGCCCGCATGCGTGACCCACAGCGCGTCGGCGCCGGTCGCCAGCCAGTCGGCGTGCGCCGAGGCCACGCGATGCATGAAGACGCGCACGCTCTCGCCATTGCCTCCTGCGGGGGCATCCGCAAAGCGATTCGTCCAGGCCTCGAACTCTTCGCGGGCCACGGCCGACCACAGGCGCCCTTCCCAAGCGCCGAAACTCATCTCGGCCAGCCGCGCATCGCGGCGCACCGACAGATCGGGCCGCAGCGCGACGATGGCGTCCGCCAGCATGGCGCAACGCCGCAGTGGCGAACTCCACAGCGCGATGCCGACCGGCAGCACCGCGGCGATGCGCGCAGCGGCGGCCTGCGTGCCGTCCGCGTGGGCGTCGAGGTCGGTCGCGCCGTAGCACAAGCCCGCCGGCGCGACCACCGGCGCGTGGCGCTGCAGCCAGAGCTGGGCGGTCGCGGTGCTCATGCCTTCCACGCCAGCACGAGGTAGATCGCCAGTTCGCACACCTGCTGCGTGGCACCAAGCCCGTCGCCCGTGAAGCCCTGCAGCCGACGCACGAAAAGCCGCGCCATCCAGCCACCGGCAAACACCAGCGCCAAGAGCGCCGCGCCCACGTGCACCGCGTCGTGCGCGCACAGCAGCAGCGCCACGGCGGGCGCGGCCCAGAGCACGGCGACGAGCAGCGCACCGCCGCTGATGGCGTCGGCCAGCGGCTTGGCCTTGCTGCCGCTGCTGTCGCCCACATAGGGCAGCCAGCGGATCAGGAACAGCGGCGCCAGCCGCGACAGCACGTGCGCCCCGACGATGGACACCGCCGCCACGTCCAGCCCGCGCGCGGCGAGTGCGGCGAGCAGGCCGAACTTCAGGCTCAGCGCCAGCACCAGCGCGACCGCGCCGAAAGCGCCGATGCGCGAGTCCTTCATGATCTCCAGCGCGCGCTCGCGGCTGGCCGAACCGCCGAGGCCGTCGGCCACGTCGGCCAGGCCGTCTTCGTGAAAAGCGCCCGTGAGCATCACGGTGGCGACGGTGCTCAGCACGGCCGCGACCAGCGCCCCTGCCACGCCCGGCAGGCCCGCCCCCACAGCGACGAACACCGCCGCCGCCACCCCACCCACGATCCAGCCGATGGCCGGCAGGTGCGCCGCGGCGGCGCGCAGCATCTGCGGGCTGAAGCCGACCCAGTCGGCGAGTTTTCCCGTCACCGGCACGCGGGTGAAGAACTGGACGGCCAGCAGGAAGTGGCGCACGCCGTTCATTGCTGGCGCGACACGCCCGCCGATTCGAAGCTCGCCATCTCGCGCAGGATGCGGCAGGCCGATTCGAGCAGCGGCCACGCCAGCGCGCCGCCCGAGCCTTCGCCCAGGCGCAGGTCGAGGTTCAGCAAAGGCTCGAGCCCGAGGTGCTTCAGCAGCAGCGTGTGCCCCGGCTCGGCCGAGCTGTGCGCCGCCACGCAGCGCTGCGTCACCTGTGGGCGGATCGCCTGGGCGACCAGCACGGCGGCGCTGGCGATGAAGCCATCGACCACGATCACGCGCCGCTCCTGCGCCGCCTGCAGCACCGCGCCGACCAGCGTCGCCACCTCGAAGCCGCCGAACGCGGCCAGCGCGTCGAGCGGCGCGGTCGCGCCCGCGTGCAGGGCGAGCACCTCGCGCAGCACCTCGCGCTTGCGCGCGAGGCCATCGGCATCGAGCCCCGTGCCGGCGCCGGTGCACAGGCCAATGTCCAGCCCGGCCAGGCGCGACAGCAGCAGCGCCGCGGACGAGCTGTTGCCGATGCCCATTTCGCCGAGCAGCAGCGCGTTGCCCGGCAGCGCGCGCACGACCTCGCGGCCGTTGGCGATGGCCTGGGTGCACTGTTCGGGCGTCATGGCGGGGCCGGCCGAGGCGTCGGCCGTGCCGGCGCCGATGCGCCGCGACACGAGGCCGGGTCGCGGTTGAAAGTCGCGCCGCACGCCGCAATCGACCACGGTGAGTGCCAGGCCGTGCTGGCGCGCCAGCACGCTGACGGCCGCGCCGCCGGCCAGGAAGTTCTCGACCATCTGCCAGGTCACGTCGCTCGGGTAAGCCGACACGCCGCGCGCCGCCAGCCCGTGGTCGCCCGCGCACACCAGCATCTGCGGCGCATCCAGCACCGGCTGCTCGGTGCCCAGGATCGTGCCGATACGCAGCGCCAGCGCTTCGAGGCGGCCCAGCGCGCCGACGGGCTTGGTCTTGTTGTCGAGCGCGGCCTGCAGGCGCGCCGCGAGCGCGGCGTCGGCGATGTCAGGAATGGGGGGAATCAAATCGGTGTCGGTCATGCAATCAGGCCGGCGAGCACGCCGGCGTCGAAGTGGGTGTCGATGAAGTCGGCCAGGCCGTCGAAGGTGGCGTCCAGCGTGGGCGCCGTGGTGCCGAACAGCGCCTGCAGCGCGGCCGGGTCCTCGAACAGGCCGTGCAGGTACAGGCCCAGCACGTTGCCGCGCGCGTTCTGCCAGGCCAGGCCCTCGGGCATCACGGCGCGGCCGTCGTGGGCCAGTTGCGGGTGGGCCGCGGTCTGGCCGTGGTGGATTTCGTAGCCGGCGATGCGCACGCCCGCCAGCGCGGCCCAGGGGCCGGCGACCAGGTCTGCCGAGAACGTCGCCTCGCGGTGCCGCACGGTCTTCTCGCGCTCGAACACGGTCACGAGCGGCAGCAGGCCGAGCCCGGGTGCGTTGCCGTCGATGCCGTGCGGATCGACCAGCGCCTCACCCAGCATCTGCAGCCCGCCGCACACGCCCAGCACCGCGCCGCCGCGCGCGGCATGCTCGGCCACGGCGCGGTCCAGCCCCTGCGCGCGCAGCCAGGCGAGGTCGCCGCTCGTGTGCTTGGAGCCCGGTAGCACGATCCAGTCGGCGCCCGCCACGTCGGCCGGCGTGCGGGCCCAGACCAGGCGCACGCCGGGCACGTTCTTCAGCGCCTGGAATTCGTCGAGGTTGCTCAGGCGCGGGTACGCGACCACCGCCACGGTGCGGGTGACCACGCCGCTGGCGCGGCTGCGGTCGTCGAACACGCCGTCTTCCTCGGGCAGGCCGTGCTGCCACCACATCGGCAGCGTGGCCACGGTGGGCACGCCGGTCAGCGCCTGCAGCTGCTGCGGCGCAGGTGCCAGCAGCGACGCATCGCCCCGGAACTTGTTGAGCACGAAGCCCGTGATCAGCGCCCGGTCGGCCTCGGGCAGCAGCGCCCAGGTACCGTACAGGTGGGCGAAGGCGCCGCCGCGGTCGATGTCGGTCGCCAGCAGGCAGCGCGCCTGGGCATGGCGGGCGACGCGCAGGTTGACGATGTCGCTGGCCATGAGGTTGATCTCGGCCGGCGAACCCGCGCCTTCGATCACGACCACGTCGTTCTCGGCGCGCAGTTCGTCGAAGGCCTGCGCGATCTGCGGCCAGACGCGCTCGCTGCGCCCGCGCCACGGCAGGGTCGACAGCGCCTCGCTCACCTGCCCCATCAGCACCACCTGGCTGTGGGTGTCGCGTTCGGGCTTGAGCAGCAGCGGGTTCATGCGCACGTCGGGCACGGCGTTGGCGGCCAGGGCCTGGAAGTACTGGGCGCTGCCGATTTCGCCGCCCTCGACCACGCGGGCGTTGTTGCTCATGTTCTGCGCCTTGAACGGCGCCACCCGCAGCCCCTGGCGGGCATACCACCGGCACAGCGCGGTGGCCAGCCAGCTCTTGCCGGCGCCGCTGGTGGTGCCCAGGACCATGACGCAGCGCGCCGGCCCGCTTGTCGCTCTAGAACTCATCCGGGGATTGTCGTTGAGCGCTGAACCGAATCCGGAAAGCCGAGTCGGACGTACCAAGGGATGCGGCCCGCTGCGGGCCGCATCCGTCAAGCCATGTCCGCCCTCAACGATCTGGCGCTGACGGTCGAGGAACGCGAGCCGGGCCGGTTCTACTGGCTCCTGCTCGAAGCCGTCCACGACACTGGCAGCACCTCCGACACGCTCGGCTACCGGCCGCTGCGGGTGGCTGCGCGCCCGCAGCCCAGTTATTCGAGCGCGCTCGCGCTGGGTGCGGTGGCGCTGAAACAGGTCGCCGCCACGGCGACGCACCCGGGCCCCGGCAGCAGCGCCTGAGCCCGGATCGACCCGATCAGCGGGTCGCCACCTTCTCCGCCGCCGGCACCTCCCAGCCGCCGCCGATGGCGCGGATCAGCCCCACCGTCGCCTGGTACTGGGCCGATTTCACCTGCAGCGCCTGGCGCCGGTTGCGCAGCTCGCTGCGGCGCGCGTCGAGCAGGTCGAGCTGGCTCACGTAGCCGTTGCGGTAGCGCGTGTCCGACAGGCTGGTGGCGCGTTGCGCCGAGGTCACGGCCTGCGCCTGCACCACCGACTGCTCCTGCAGGATGCGGATGGCCGCCAGCTGGTCTTCGACCTCCTGGAACGCCACCAGCACCTGTGAGCGGTAGCTGGCCAGTGCGCCGTCGAGCTGGGCGTTGGCGCCCTGCACACCGGCCTCGCGGCGCCCGCCGTCGAAGATCGGCAGCGACAGCAGCGCGCCCACGCCCCACGAACGGGCCGACCACTTGAAGAGGTCGCCGATCTCGGGCGAGGCGTAGCCGGCCGCGCCGGTCAGCGAGATGTTCGGGAACCACGCGGTCTGCGCCACGCCCACACGGGCCTGCGCCGCCATGACGGCGCTCTGCGCGGCCGACACGTCGGGCCGGCGCGTGAGCACGGTGGACGGCACGCCCGGCGGGATCACCGGCAGCGCGGTCGCCCAGTCGTCGGGCCGCATGCCGAAGCTGGAGGCCGAATCGCCCACCAGCACGGCCAGCGCATGTTCCACCTGGGCGCGCTGGCGGTCGAGTGCGAGCGCGTCCGACTCGGTGGACGACACCTCGGTCTGCACGCGCGCCACATCGAGCTCGGCGATGTCGCCGGCCTGCTGGCGGCGCTGCGTCAGGCGCAGCGTGTCGCGGTAGGCGGCGACCGATTCGCGCACCAGCACGCGTTCGGCGTCGAGCGCGCGCAGCTGCAGGTAGGTCTGCGCCACCTCGGCCTGTACCGCGAGCCGGGTGCTCTGCAGCAGCGCCTCGCGGCCGGCCGCGTCGAGCTTGGCCGCATCGGCCGCGCCCGAGAGGCGGCCGAACAGGTCGACCTCGTACGAGAACGTGGCCCCGATGTTGGTCATGGTGCCCGGCCGGGTGCTGGCCGTGGCCTTGTCCAGGCCCGCGCCGCGGTTGGCGCCGGCGCCCAGGCCGATCTGCGGCAGGCGGTCGGCCTGGGCGCTGCGCGCCAGCGCGCGGGCCTCGGCCAGCCGCGCGGCGGCGGCCTGGATGTTGGTGTTGTCGACCTCGGCGCGCTGGATCAGCGTGTTGAGCACCGGGTCGTTGAACGCCTGCCACCACTCGCCGCGCGGCTGCGCCTCGGCGGGCGTGGCCCGGGTGAAGCCGGCCGGCGCCGTGGCACCCGGCTGTTCCTTGAACTGCGCCGCGGTCGGCACCGTGGGCATGCCCGAAGGCACGCTGGCGCAACCGGCCAGCACCAGGGCCGCCACCAGCGGCAGCACGGCGGCGCGCAAGGGGCGCATCAGGGTTGGGATTGCGAATGTCATGGACAACCTTCTTTCTTCTTGTCGATCAGTCATGCGCGCCATGCGAGGGGCGCGGCGAGGCCGGCACCGGGTGCAGACCGCCACCACCGCCACCGTGCGAAGGCGCCACCGGATGGTCGGCCGACACGAAGTCGTCGCCGTGCGGCACTTCGCCGTGCAGCTTGAGCGGCCGGTTGCCCGCCAGGCGGCGCATCAGCACATAGAAAACCGGCGTCAGGAACAGGCCGAAGGCCGTCACGCCGATCATTCCGGCGAACACCGCCACGCCCATCGCCTTGCGCATCTCGGAGCCGGCACCGGTCGAGAGCACCAGGGGCAGCACACCCATCACGAAGGCCAGCGAGGTCATCAGGATCGGGCGCAGGCGCAGGCGGCTGGCTTCGATCGCGGCCTGGATGGGCGTGCGTCCGGCGAACTCCAGCTCCCGTGCGAACTCCACGATCAGGATCGCATTCTTCGCACTCAGCCCCACCAGCACGATCAACCCGATCTGCGTGAAGACGTTGTTGTCGCCTCCCGAGATCCACACG